>NZ_JWMB01000001.1:0-94911 GCF_000812445.1 Cupriavidus sp. SHE
CCCCGCCGTTTTTCATGCTCGGATTACCGCTCAGCGGCTAGGCGCGTACGCCTTCAGGTCGCGGATCAGCTTGTCCGCCTTGCCCGCCACGGTGCGACCTTCGCAGAAGTAGTCCGTCGCCAGCGTGGCAGCGTAGGCATTGCGCACACCCGTCTCCATGCGACGCCACATGTCGCGGTCCTCTCCCCGGTTGGGCACCCACTCGGTGGCGCCCTTGGGCAAGGTGGCGTAGAGCCTGCGCTCGAACGCATCGCAACGGATGCCTTCGTAGGTCACGTTGCGCCCGCCACCACTGCTCGTGATGACAACCGTGAATCGGACCACGTTGTCGTCGCCCACGGAGACCGACTTGGGGTCTACCGCGAAGCGGAATGAACTGCCGCCGTTCACCGAGAACGGGATCAGATCTTGGTCACGCGGCAGAGCGGGCAGGGTGGTCGCCCCTTCCTTGAATGGCTTGTCCGCGAACGGGTTGAGCCAGGAACTGGCCGGTTGGCCGTCGCCAGTCGGGGTGTCGGCCGCCTGTTCCTCGTCCTTGGGCAGGCCCTTGTCGGTGGTCTTGCAGGCCGACAGCGCCAGGCAGACTGCTGTCAGCAACAGGCCGGCGCGAATGTGCCGGCCGCTGAAACTAATCATCGGAACTCCGTTGAGTGGATGCCGGACTGGCCGGCGAAACGGGCGCGGTCGCGAGATCGCTATGTGCCGCTTCCTGCACGGTCGCCTGAATGGTAACCGATGCCGTGACCGAGACGCTCACCTCGGTTACGGTGGTCTCCTCGATCGGCACGGGCCTCGGTGGCCGTCCCTGGTCGCCATGCCGGCCAGGGCCTCCGTGGTGGCCATGGTTACCATGGTTGCCGTAGGGACTCAGCGGCACGCGTCCACGGTTCAGGAAGCGCGATAGCTCGGTCAGCGCCATCTGGTAGACGTCGCGCTTGAACTCGATGACGGCGTCCAGCGGCACCCAATAATGGCTCCAACGCCAGGCGTCGAACTCAGGATGATCGGTCGCGCGCAGGTGGATGTCGCAATCGCGGCAGACCATGCGCAGCAGGAACCAGATCTGCTTCTGGCCCCTGTAGTGGCCGCGGATCTCGCGGCGGATGAACTTGTCCGGCACCTCATAACGCAACCAGTCGCGCGTGCGACCGACGATCCTGACATGCTCCGGAAGCAGGCCGACCTCTTCGTGCAGTTCGCGGAACATGGCCTGTTCCGGCGTTTCGCCGTACTTGATGCCACCTTGCGGAAACTGCCAGGAGTGTTCGCCGATTCGCTTGCCCCAGAATACCTCGTTGCGTGCGTTGATGAGGATGATGCCGACGTTCGGGCGAAAGCCTTCACGATCGAGCATGACTGCACCTCGAATCCTTTAGAATTACGACGATTATAAAGGATGCGCGCGGGTCGGCCTGATGGCGGGAGTGCTGGTTTTCCCCGACCGGAAGGGCAGTTTCCGGCGCGTCCGGCCCAATGGATGCCGCATCGCGGCGCGGTCGGGATGCCAGATGGCGCCCGGCCTTACGAGAAAGCAACGGATGAAAGCCTCGCAATTCTTCATTTCCACCCTCAAGGAAGCCCCCGCCGACGCGGAAATCGTGTCGCACAAACTGATGATGCGGGCCGGCATGATCAAGAAGCTCGGCGCCGGCATCTATAACTACATGCCGGTAGGCCTGCGTGTTATCCGCAAGGTCGAGAACATTGTTCGCGAGGAAATGAACCGTGCTGGCGCCGTGGAGCTGTCGATGCCGGTGATCCAGCCTGCCGAACTCTGGCAGGAGACGGGCCGCTGGGACAAGATGGGGCCCGAGCTGTTGCGTCTGAAGGATCGGCACGAGCGCGATTTCGCGGTGCAGCCCACTTCCGAGGAAGTGGTCACGGACATCGCCCGGACCGAAATCCGCAGCTACAAGCAACTGCCGGTCAACTTCTACCAGATCCAGACCAAGTTCCGCGACGAGCGCCGTCCGCGCTTCGGCATCATGCGCGGCCGCGAGTTCACGATGAAGGACGCCTATTCGTTCGACCGTGACATCGACGGCCTGAAGGCGTCGTACCAGAACATGTACGACGCGTACGTGCGCATCTTCCAGCGCTTTGGCCTGGAATTCCGCGCCGTGGCGGCCGACAACGGCGCCATCGGCGGTTCTGGCTCGCACGAGTTCCACGTGATCGCCGATACCGGCGAGGATGCCATCGTCTATTGCCCGACGTCCGACTACGCCGCCAATATGGAAGCGGCCGAGGCGCTGCCGCTGCTGGCAACGCGCGCCGCGCCGGCCGAGGAGTTGAAGAAAACCTCGACGCCCGAGAAGGCCAAGTGCGAGCACGTCGCCGAATTCCTGGGCATCCCGCTGGAACGCACGGTCAAGTCGATCGTGCTGGCCACCGACAGCGACGCCGGGGCCCAGATCTGGCTGCTGCTGATCCGTGGCGATCACGAACTGAACGAGGTGAAGGCGTCGAAGGTGCCGGGCCTGGTTGACTTCCGCTTTGCGACCGAGACTGAAATCGTCGATACCTTCGGCTCGCCTCCGGGCTACCTCGGTCCGATCGGTCCGAAGAAGCCGGTCAAGGTGGTGGCGGATCGTACCGTCGCCAACATGAGCGACTTCTGCTGTGGTGCCAACGATCGCGACTACCACTACACCGGTGTGAACTGGGGCCGTGACCTGCCGGAACCGGCCGTGGCGGACCTTCGCAACGTGGTGGCCGGCGACGCCTCGCCGGACGGCAAGGGCACGCTCGACATCTGCCGTGGCATTGAAGTGGGCCACGTGTTCATGCTCGGCACGCGCTATTCGGAGTCGATGAGCGCCACGTTCCTGGACGAGAACGGCAAGACGCAGCCGATGCAGATGGGTTGCTACGGCATCGGCGTGACGCGGATTCTGGGCGCCGCCATCGAGCAGAACTATGACGAGCGCGGCATCATCTGGCCGGCGGCGATCGCCCCGTTCGCGGTGGTGGTGTGCCCGGTTGGCTACGATCGCAACGAGGCCGTCAAGGCCGAGGCAGATCGTATCCACGCCGAGCTGCAGGCTGCGGGCGTCGACGTGATCCTGGACGACCGTGGCGAGCGCCCGGGCGTGATGTTTGCCGACTGGGAACTGATTGGCGTGCCGCACCGCGTGGTGGTGGGCGACCGTGGCCTCAAGGAAGGCAAGGTCGAGTACCAGGGCCGCCGTGACGCCCAGGCCACCCCGGTGGCGGTGGCGGATGTGGTTGCGCACGTGCGCGGCCAGCTGGCTGCCTGATCCGCATCCTCGATCATGCGCATCCCCGACCTGCCGACGCGCAACCGCTGGTCCGCCTGGGCTGGCGGTTTGCTGTGCGCGACGCTGATTGCGAACGCCCATGCCGGCGCGCAGAAGGAGGAGGCGCTTGCCGACTCCGTGCGCGGGGCATTGGCGGCCGCGATCGCCGACAACAGGCCGGTGCGCCCGGCCTTCGCGTCCGGGTCGGAGCGCCTTGGCTACCTGAAATGGCTCGGCGAGATGTCGCGCCGGCTGGAAGCCCGGATTCCCGAGCCGCAGGTACGCGTCGAGTTGATCGAAACCGTCTACTACGAATCCAAGCGCGCCGGCCTGGAGCCGTCGCTAGTGCTTGGGCTCGTGCAAGTGGAAAGCAACTTCCGCAAATATGCGATCAGTTCGGCCGATGCGCGCGGACTGATGCAGGTGATGCCGTTCTGGGTGCGCAGCATCGGAGATGGCGACACGCGCAAGCTGTTCCATCTACAGAGCAACCTGCGCTATGGCTGCACGATCCTGCGTCATTATCTCGATCGCGAGAACGGTGACCTGTTCCTGGCGCTGGGTCGCTACAACGGCAGCCGCGGGCGCCCCGAGTATCCAAACGCGGTGCTGGCGGCATGGAAGCGCTGGCAGTATTCCGAGGCGACCGTGACCATCGCGGGGGATCCGGATCCCGCCGCGGTCACGCCGGCACCCGTGCGACGCGCGGTACCGCCGGAGTCGCCCGCCCGCAATCCGTTCTCGCCGCAACGTCTTGCCAATCCGTCATGAAGTCATGAAGCGCGATTCCCGCGCGGGGTACAGCGCGTCTTCGCCCGAACTGGAGCACTGGCTGACACGCCATATCGCACAAGGCTTCGATGCCGAGTCGCTGGTGCTGTCGATGCTGCGCTCCGGCTACGACGCCGCGTTCGCACGCGATACGGTCAGCGCTGCAATAGGGTATCCTCCGGCCGTTGCCAGTGCGGCAGCGCCCGCGCCCGTAGCGAAGGCCGCTGAAACGCCAACGGTCACCGGTGGCAATGCCTTCCGCCACAAGGATCGCGAGATGCCGATCCTGTTCAGGCTCGAATCTCCGCGCATCCTGTTGCTGCAGAACCTGCTCGATGATGCCGAATGCGATGCCGTTGTGGCGCTGGCGCGCGACCGCCTGCAGCGCTCTCCCGTGGTCAATCCGGATACTGGCGACGAGAACTTGATCGATGCGCGTACCAGCATGGGCGCGATGTTCCAGGTTGGCGAACATGCGCTGCTGCAACGCATCGAGGCGCGTATCGCGGCCGTGACGGGCTGGCCCGTCGAGCACGGCGAAGGCTTTCAGGTCCTCAACTACAAGCCCGGCGGCGAGTATCAGCCGCATTTCGATTTCTTCAATCCCAAGCGTCCCGGCGAAGCGCGCCAGTTGCGCGTGGGCGGGCAGCGCGTTGCCACGATGGTGATTTACCTGAACAGTCCGGCCTCTGGTGGTGCCACGGCATTCCCGCGCATCGGCCTCGAGGTGGCGCCGGTGAAGGGCAATGCGGTCCTGTTTAGCTACGGCCTGCCCGATGGCGCGCTCGACGAGCGCACCTTGCACGCGGGATTGCCGGTGGAGGCGGGCGAAAAATGGATCGCTACTAAATGGCTGCGCGAGCATCCATACCGCAGCAGGGGCTGAACTTGCATTCGCAAGGTAGCTGAATCGCTCGCCTTTGCATGCTCATGATTTTCCTATAATTCGTGAAACTGCCAGATATATCTATTTAATGATTATTGATCTGGCTTCATATTTTAAATAAATCGCTCTCATAAAATCGCAAGACCCGCTTGAGGTGTCAACTGTATGACAACTGTTTTGGATTTATTTCGATAAATCTAAATAGTTGATTCAATGGTGTGATTGCCTCTGGTGTGGATCTGTCAATCATATTATTGCGAAAGGTCGATTTATGAGAGTGATATTACCATTGGTCGCATTGATGCTGTCATCGGTGGCTAATGCTGTGGTTATTGATGAGGATACTTTCAGGCGAAATGGCGGCGACATGAGAAATGTCGGCGCATCCATTCGAACCGCTAACGAAAAACTACAGAAGCACAGTACTGAAAAGCCCTGGCTGGCTGTTGGACAGCTCAATGGATGCACGGCAACCTGGCTTGGCAACAAAGATGGCTGGGCCTATATCCTGACAGCCGCACATTGCGTTTTCAGTTCGGCAACGGAGATGCCTGTACGACTAACGGCAACGGAGACGCCTCTACAACTGACGTTTAAAGGCTGGGATGGCGGCATTGTTGCCTCAGGACTGGGGGTCGCCTATGTGCCCAGGGAGCGTATCAATATTCCTGCCAACATGGGCTGGGCTTCAACGGATGTTGCCCTCGTAAAGCTGCCGCTGCTCCGTCCGCTGAAAGACAAGGCAGGGATTCCGGTGGAAAGGCCGATTCTGAACGACAGGGACGACGAGAAAGGCCGGGCTGTCATGTTTGTTGGCTATGGAGATTGGGGTGTCGGGCTGAACGAAGGCTATGGGTCGGAAAGTGGCGCCAGGAGACTGTACGGCCGCAGCAAGATCACTTCGTTCTCCGAGAATGACCACGGCATTGGCGCGAGCTATAAAGCGTTTGGCCCTTCAGCCAACTGGGCCCGTGTCGCGGCTGAGGACGGCGGTTCGGCATGGTGGCAGATCAGGGATACGAAGCCCGTGATCGTTGCCACCACTCATGTCGGTCATTCGAGAGCTTCAATAGGCACCCGTATCTCAAAGTATGCGAACTGGATTCGCTCGATTTACCCGGAAGCCCGCTTCCTCTCGGAGATCCGTCCGCAGGGCTGCATCATCAGCCTGAGGAACGGTGCGAAGTACTGCCTCGAGGTTGGACAAAATTCGGGCTACAGTCTGCCCGCCTGGATTTACGCGCACGAGGTCTATGTGCAGGCGGATAGTGGGGTATCGGTCACGCTGTCTGATTGGGACAACCTTTCCTATAATCGGCTGGCGGAGTTTGTCGGTACCGTGGAAAACGATAAACTGCGTGCCGTCAAGGCCCACAACGGAGAGACGCTGGATTTCTCAAAGCCACGGTCGATGCGTGTCGCGCATAGTACCCGTCCCCTGGGCTGCATCGTCAGTCTGGTCTCGGTCGACAAATATTGTCTTCCGGCTGGCGAGCGCTCCGCGTATTCGCTGCCGGCCTGGATCTATGCGCACGATGTCGTGGTCCAGGCAGACTTTGGCACCGGCGTCATGCTGTCTGACTGGGATAACCTGTCCTACAATCGCCTGGCAGTTTTCAGTGGCGTCGTTGAGAACGAAAACATGACGAACGTGAAAGCTTACGACGGACAGATGCTGAACTTTTCGAAGCCGCGTTCAATGCGGGTAGTCCAGCAATAATAATTGGGCTGACGGCTGCCCCGTATAGCCGGTTCGTCAACTGTCATGGTGACGAGGTCGGTCAGTACCGGTCCTTTCTTGGCAAAGTGTGCCGGTACTGTATCGATGAGTCTGCCTAGACTGGGTGTACTCGGCAATTCCTGATGTACATCCATGACTTTTCCAGCCTTTCTTCCCAATGTGGCTGCCGGCTCCGGCGTGTTGCTGGCCTTTTGCGCATTTGCGCTGGTCTCGTCCATCACCCCCGGCCCCAACAATACGATGGTGCTCGCGTCCGGCGTCAACTTTGGCATTGCGCGCACCGTGCCGCACCTGCTCGGCATCAGCATCGGCTTCTCGGTCATGGTGGCGCTGGTCGGCCTGGGGCTGGGTTCGATTTTCACGGCCTGGCCGTGGATGTGGGACCTGCTGCGCGTGGTGGCCACGGCCTATCTGGTGTGGCTGGCGTGGAAGCTGGCGACGGCTGGCGGCGTGCAGGACCGCGAAGTGGCCCGGCCGATGAGCTTCCTGCGCGCGGCCGCATTCCAGTGGGTGAATCCGAAGGCGTGGGTGATGGCGGTGGGGGCGTGCAGCACCTATGTGCTCGACGCCAACATCTGGGTCAACGCCCTGGCAATGGCTTGCCTGTTCGCGGTGATCAACCTGCCCAGCGTGGCTACGTGGGCGGTGTTTGGTGCTGCGCTGCGCAGCTTGCTGGCGCGGCCGCGCGTGTTGCGCGTGTTCAATGTGACGATGGCCCTGATGCTGCTGGCCTCGCTGCTGCCAATTCTCGGCGCCCACCCGCACGGGTAGTCACCAACAAAACGATTCTGGCGTCGTAGCGCGGCCTTGGTCAGTCCACTTGTACTGTCTGCGGCCGCGCCTTTGCAGGGCACGCCCTAAGAATCAAACCAGCGCGCGGATCGCGCCCAGGTTACGCCAGTAGCCCTTCACGTCCATGCCGCAGCCAAAGACGTAGCGGTCGGGTACCTGGAAGCCGCAGAAGTCCGGGTGCATCGGCTTGATCTTGGTCAGCGTCTTTTCGCACAGTACGGCAGCGTGGCATTCCTTGGCGCCCATGTCCATGATGCGCTGGCGGATGGCTGCCATCGTCTCGCCTTCGTCGAGGATGTCGTCGAGCACCAGCACCACGCGGCCCTTGACCGATTCGCGCGGCGCCACGCGCCATTGCATCTCGCCGCCAACCGTCTTGTTGTTGTAGCGCGAAAGGTGGATGTAGTCGAATTCCAGCGGGAACTGCAGCTTGGGCAGCAACATGCCGGTGAAGACGACGGCGCCGCCCATCACGGACAGCACCAGCGGAAACGCGTCGCCCATCTTTTCCGTGATGTCGTGGGCCATGCGGTCCAGCGAGTTCTGGACTTCCTCGGCGCTGACGATTTCCTCGGAGTCGAGCCAGAGTTCGCGGGCCTGTTCAGCGGTCATCATGATCGTTGTCCTGTTCTTGTCTTGCTTGTCTTGCCTGTCTTGCGGGGGGCAGGTGGATGGTGTCTTGCCGCAGGTCAGCGGTTGAACAGGCCCTTCATGCCACCCTTCATCGCGCCCATCTGGCGCATCATCTTCATCATGCCGCCGCCCTTGAGCTTCTTCATCATGCCCTGCATCTGGTCGAACTGATTGAGCAGGCGGTTCACTTCCTGCACCGGCACGCCAGCGCCAGCGGCGATGCGGCGCTTGCGGCTGGCCTTGATCAGATCGGGTTTGGCGCGCTCGGCCGGCGTCATGCTGTTGATGATGCCTTCCATGCGGCGCACCTGCTTTTCCGCCTGGTCCATGTTCGCGCCTTGCGCCTGCGCGGCGAACTGGGCCGGCAGCTTGTCGACCAGGCTGCCCAGGCCGCCCATCTTCTTCATCTGGCCGATCTGCGCCTTGAAGTCCTCGAGGTCGAAGCCCCCGGTCTTCTTGATCTTCTTGGCCAGCTTCTCGGCGGCTTCCATGTCCACGCCGCGCTGGGCTTCCTCCACCAGTGCGAGGATGTCGCCCATGCCCAGAATTCGCTGGGCCATGCGGTCGGCATAGAACGGCTCCAGGCCGTCGAGCTTTTCGCCCACGCCGACGAACTTGATCGGACGCCCGGTGATGTGACGCACGGACAACGCCGCGCCACCGCGCGCGTCACCGTCAAGCTTGGTCAGGACCACGCCGGTCAACGGCAGCGCGTCATTGAACGCCTTGGCCGTGTTGACCGCATCCTGGCCTAGCATCGCATCGACCACGAACAGGGTTTCGGCGGGCTTCAGTTCGGCGTGCAGCGCGGCGATCTCTTGCATCATCGCCTCGTCGATACCCAGTCGGCCGGCCGTATCGACGATCAGCACATCGTGATAGTGCTTGCGTGCCCAGTCGAGCGCGGCACGCGCGATCTCCACCGGCTTCTGGTCGGGCTGGGACGGGAAAAAATCGACGCCGACCTGCTCGGACACAGTCTTGAGCTGGGCGATAGCGGCGGGGCGGTACACGTCACACGAGACCGTCAGGACCTTCTTTTTCTTGTTTTCCTTCAGCCACTTGGCCAGCTTGCCCGAAGTGGTGGTCTTGCCGGCGCCTTGCAGGCCGGCCATCAGGATGACCGCCGGCGGCTGGACGTTCAGGTTCAGTTCGTTGGACTTCTGGTCGGCAACGGCTTCATCGCCGCCGATGACCGCCGTCAGCTCGCGCTGCACCACGCCCACCAGGGCCTGGCCCGGTGTCAGGCTGCTGACGACGTCCTCGCCAAGGGCCTTTTCCTTGACGCGGGCAATGAATTCGCGCACGACCGGCAGTGCCACGTCGGCTTCGAGCATGGCAAGGCGCACTTCGCGCAGCATCTCGGCGGTATTGGCCTCGGTCAGTCGGGCCTCGCCGCGCATGGTCTTGACGACCCGCGCCAGGCGTTGAGTGAGGTTATCCAGCATGGCAGGAAGAGGGAGGAAAGTCGGCTTGAGTGCGGGGCGCAGGTGGTGCCGTGGCAGCATTGTGGCGGGAATCCACCAGCGAATCCACCGGCATTGGCACTAAGGTAAACTGCGCAAATGGCCATTGTACTGTATGCCTTGACGGCACTTCTCTACTGCGGCCTGGCCTTTCATGGCTGGGCGACCCGCAACCCGCGACTGGCGGCGGCCGGCGGGGCCACACCTGGCCATCCGGGGCGTCCCGGCGCGACGGCCACCGCAGTGCTGATGCCGCCCGCTGCCGGCGGGCGCGCCGAGGGCCAGCCGGCCTGGTGGCATGGGCTGGTGATGGTGGCCCTGGTCAGTCACGGGGTGCTGCTCCATGAAACGATCTTTCCGGCGGATCGTATGGTGTTCGGGTTCGCCTTCGCGCTGTCGTCGATGCTCTGGCTTGGTGTGGGCATCTACTGGATCGAGAGCTTCTTCTTCTCGCTGGCCGGCCTGGGCCTGGTCGTTTTCCCGGTGGCGATGCTGGCCAGCCTGATGCCGCTGGCGTTCCCGGGCACGCTGATCCTGGGGTACGCGGCGCGTCCGCTGTTCAAGCTCCATTTCGTGATCGCCAACGTGGCGTATGGCCTGTTCACGCTGGCGGCGTTCCATGCGTTCCTGATGCTGATGGCCGAGCGACGCTTGCACGGCTTCAACCGCCCGGCCGGGACGGAGTCGGCATCGAGCCAGTGGCTCGGACGCTGGCTCGACCTGCTGCCGCCGCTCCTGACGCTGGAAAAGCTGCTGTTCAGGCTGATCGCCGCGGGCTTCGTGCTGCTGACGCTAACGATCGCGTCCGGTTTCCTGTTCTCCGAGCAGCTGTTCGCGCGGGCGTTCCGGATCGATCACAAGACCGTCTTTGCTGTTATCTCCTGGCTGATGTTTGGCGGCATCCTGGTCGGACGTCATTTCCGGGGCTGGCGCGGCCGCACCGCGCTGCGCTGGGTGATCGCGTCGTTCGGGATTCTGCTTCTCGCCTATGTGGGCAGCCGCTTCGTCATGGAAGTGGTGCTGCACCGTATCACCTGATCCCTTCGCCCCGACATGGCAAGAATCTTCCTACTGCTGGCCATCGTGCTGGGCATCTTGTGGTGGCTGCGCGATCGCGCCGGCACGCGGCAGACCGCCGAGAAACAGGAGCCGCCGCCGCGCCGCACGGGCGCTGGCGACGAAAACATCGAACCGATGGTCCAGTGCGCGCACTGCGGCGTGCATCTGCCGCGCGGCGATGCCATCGCATGGCACGGCCTGCATTACTGCCGCCGTAGCCATCTGCCAGACATGCCCGGCGAGGGCGATCACGGCACGCGTTCATGACGGCGCCGGCGTCGGCCTGGTCCCGTCTGAACGGCTGGCGCGTGCTGGTCAAGCTCTGGCGTCAGTCGGAGCCACCTGAATTCCACTGGCGGCTGCAGCGGTACTTCTGCTGGACGCGGCTTGCCGTCGCTGTGTTGCTGGTCGGCTATGCCTGGCTGCCGCTCGAACGCGCCGCCGCCGGCGCCGACGTCTTCAACGTGGCGACGAACGCGCGCATGGCCTCGGCCATGCCGGTCGTGCTGCCTTATCTGGCCATCGCCCTCGTCACGCTGTTCGGTACGTTGTGGCGCAACCACTTTCACGTGCGCGTGCGCGTGCAGGTGCTGGTCGATATGGTCTTGCTGGCCTCCATCTACGCGGCGCTCGGTCACTTCGGCAGCCAGGGCGAAGGACTGGCGATGATTTTCCTGCTGCCCGTGATCGAGGCGGGCGCGCTGACCAGCCTGACGTTTGCGCTGTTTGCCGCTTCGGTGTCGGCGCTGCTCGTGATGGGCCCGCCGCTCCTGCAAACGTTGATCACGCGCCAGGTCGATGTGAACCTGCTCGGTTCCGGCCTGTTCGGGCTTGTGTTCATGATCGCGGCGCTCGTGATGTACATGCTTGCCAACCGCCAGATTGCCCAGGAGCAACTGGCGCTGGCGCGCGAACAGGAACTGCGCCTGCAGCAGCTCGTGAACCGGTTGATGGTCAATGACATGCAGGACGGCGTGATGCTGGTCCGTGCCAATGGCGTCGTCGTGGCGGCAAATCCCGCCGCGCTCGTGCTGCTTGGCGTGCAGCAGAACGAGCGGATTCGCGAAGGGCAGGTCCGTGTTGGTGAGCGCGAGAACGTGTTGTTCGACCTGCGCCGAATGCCGCGTCTGCAACCGCTGCTGGAGATGCTGCGCGACTGGATCCGCATGAAGGACGACGTCCCGCGCATCCTGCAATTGCTGCCGCTGCCATCGCGCCCGTCCTCCTCGGCGCGCAATTCGATGCACACACGGCTGCGCCTTCGCTTCGTGCTGCCCGGCCTGGCGGGCCTGCGTTCGACGCTGGCGGGCGCACTGACCTCGCCATCGGGCCTCGACACAACCAGCTGGAACGATATGTCGCCCGAGGGCGCCGCGCGCCTGCGGCTGGCCATCGCCCAGAACGAGGCTATGGCCTGGAGCCCGGCGGATGAGGCGCTGCTGCGTAGCGAGATGCGTGACACGGTGCTGGTGCACATCGAAAGCTGGGAACGTATTGCGGAGCAGGTCCAGCAGGAAAAACTCGCCGCGATGGGCCGGCTGGTCGCCAGCGTCGCGCACCAGATCCGCAACCCGCTCGCGGCGATCAGCCAGGCCAACGAACTGCTGGCCGACTCCGGCGGTGGCGAGGGCAACATCGATGCCCGCCTGCTGCGCATCATCAGCGATAACGTGCGACGGCTCGATCAGGTGATTTCCGATGTGCTGCAACTGTCGCGCCGCCCGCGTACCGGGCATAGCGCCGTTGATTTGGCCAAGGCGCTACCCGAAGTCGTCGACCGGTGGCGGCTGGAAATGCGTTCGCGAGCTGGCGCCCGCGCCGAGGTGAACGCCAACGCGATCCGCATCACCGTCGATCTGAAAGGGCCGGTGATCTTCGACATGTCGCAATTGCAGCAGGTGCTCGGCAACCTGCTCGACAACGCATGGCGCTATTGCAGCCGGCTGCCGGGCGCGATCCGCCTGCTGGCGCATACGCTCGACCAGCACCATGCCGAACTGATTGTCTGGAACGACGGCGCGGAAGTCACGCGCGAGCAGCAGCGCAGCCTGTTCGAGCCGTTCTTCACCAGTAATCCGCAAGGTACCGGGCTGGGGCTGTTCATGGCGCGCGAGCTGTGCGGCGCGAACGACGCCCAGGTGCGCTACGGCGCGATCGTGCTCGAGGATCTGCTCGACCGCACCGGCATGCTCGTCGGGGCTCGCGATACACTTCCCGGCAAGGCATTCGTGTTGACGCTGCGCAACGAAGTGCCCGACGTCGCGAATGCCCAGCCATTTCAACCATCGGCCAAGCTCTGATATCCATGCCTCCCAGATTGTCCGCACCCGATCCGATTCTCGTCATCGACGACGAGGCCGACCTGCGCGAGCTGCTGGATATCTCGCTGCGACGCATGGGGCATGACGTGGTGATGGCCGGCTCGCTGGCCGAGGCCCGCCTGCGTCTGGCCGAGCGGCGCTACAGCCTGGTGCTGACCGACATGCGGCTCGGCGATGGCCTCGGCATCGAGATCGTGCGCCAGTTGTCGGCGTCGCCCGAGCGCACCCCGGTGGCCGTGATCACGGCGTATGGCAGCGCGGACAACGCCGTGGATGCGCTCAAGGCCGGCGCGTTCGACTACATCGCCAAGCCGGTATCTCTCGAGCAACTCCGCACGCTGATTCTCAACGCGCTGGGCCGTCACCAGCGCGGTGCGAACGGTAACGACACATCCGATCAGGCCGATGCGGGGGACGTGTCCGACGCGACCGATGGGGCCAGTCTGGGCGATCGCGCGGCCGGGCTGCTACCGGGGGTCTCGCCGGCAATTCATGAGGTACGGCGCTCGCTGCCGCGCCTGGCGCGCAGCATGGCACCGGTGGTGATCAGCGGCGAATCCGGCAGCGGCAAGGAACGGGCGGCGCGAGCGATTCACGCGATCAGCGCGCGCTCGGCGCATCCGTTTGTGGCCGTGAACTGTGGCGCGATCCCTGAGACGCTGATGGAGGCCGAGTTCTTCGGCCACGTCAAAGGCGCCTTTACTGGGGCCGACGCCGAGCGCGGCGGGTTCTTCCAGGCCGCCAATGGCGGCACGCTGCTGCTCGATGAGGTCGCGGACCTGCCACTGGCGATGCAGGTGAAGCTGCTGCGCGCGTTGCAGGAACGCCGCGTGCGCAAGATCGGCGCCAGCAAGGAAGACAGCGTGGATGTGCGCGTCATGTGCGCCAGCCACAAGGATCTGGCCGCGATGGTTGCCGCCGGGGCATTCCGGCAGGACTTGTTCTACCGCCTCAACGTGCTCGAACTCCGGATGCCCACGATGCGCGAGCGCGCCGAGGACATCCCGGTGCTTGCCCGTGCGATTCTCGAGCATCTGGCTGTGCGCTACGGCGATGCGCATCCCAAGCGGCTGTCGCGCGCGGCGCTGGAATGGCTCTGCGCGTACGAATTTCCGGGGAACGTGCGCGAACTCGAGAACCTGCTCGAGCGTGCCTACGCGTTCGCTGAAAGCGAGGAGATCGAGGTGGCCGACCTGGGGCCGCTCGACACCGGCATCGAGCGTGCCGCGCTGATGCAGACGGCCATGGCGGCGGCGGTGCCCCTCGCGGCGCCGCCGTTGACTGCCGTGCCGCCGGCAGCCATGTATCACCGGTGGGGTAACGCCGGAGCCTGGGGCGTGCCCGCTCCGGCGACACCCGTGGCGGTGATGCCAGAACCGGCGCCCGTGCCGGCCCCGATCCCCGTGGCGGGGCCGGTCGCCGCGCCTGCCCCCGATGCTGGCGCGCCGGCTGCCACCACGTTCCCGATCAATCTTCCCGCGCACCTGGAGGCGATGGAGCGCGAGCTGATCCTGCGTGCCTTGCGGCAGACCGGCTTCAACCGGACCGCCGCGGCGCCGCTGCTGGGTTTGAACTTCCGCCAGTTGCGGTATCGGATCGAACAGCTCGGTATCTGCGAGGAGGATGGGCGCAGCGGCCGGGACGATAGCGAATCGCTGGCCGAAGGGGAGGGGCGCGATGTCTGACGCCGCAGGCCGGGTCCGCGACTGGCGGCCCAACGCCGACGGCTGGGTCCCCGCAGCCCGCCACGTGCCGTCCCCGAACTTCGACGCCCGCCCCGAAGGCATGGCGGTCGATGTGGTGGTACTGCACAACATCAGCCTGCCGCCGGGGCAGTTCGGCTCCGACGATATCGAGGCGTTCTTCCAGAATCGGCTCGATGCCACGCGCCATCCGTTTTTCGAGACGATTCGCGATGTCCGGGTATCGGCCCACTTCCTGATCCGCCGCGATGGCGAGCCGGTTCAGTTTGTCGCCTGCACACAACGTGCGTGGCACGCCGGCCAGTCCGACTATTGCGGACGCCAACGCTGCAACGACTTCTCGATCGGCATCGAGATTGAGGGCACCGACGACCAGCCGTTCACGCCAGCTCAATACGAGACGGTGGCCGCGCTGGTGAGTGCCCTGCGGGCCGCCTATCCGATCCAGGGCGTCGCTGGTCACAGCGACATTGCGCCGGGACGCAAGACCGACCCAGGCCCCCACTTCGACTGGAGCCGCTTTGCGAAACAGGCCGCGCTACCGCCGGCGATGATGCCGTACCGGCAGGCAAGGTAGGTTTTCCAGGGGTGTCAAATAGGGTGCGCGGGCCCCGAATCGTCACGACGGCTGCCACATTCTGGGGCACCTATCGCCGACCTGTTCCCATAGAAATATTTTCAAAATCTTGTGCGCCACCGAACGGCTCGCCGCGAACCCTTGAGGCAGCGGGCTTTGCGGGATTGTGGCGCTGCCGCACCGCCGGCACGGCAATGTGAAAGCTGATTGTCAAGACTGGTCATTCAGTCTCGTTTCACTATACTTAGCCCAGATTTTCGATGTGACCACTATATCTAGTGGTTTTTCCGGGGAGCCGACCCAAGAGTGAAGCATCGCTGCAGCAGCTTGCGGTGTGTGCGTCACAAAATTCAACCGGGTCGGGCTGTAAAAGAGTCCCTAGCAGAATGAACGCCTGTGCAGTTTGGTTCTCGCCTGGCATGGCCAGTGTCGAGTGTCTTCTGGAGCGCATTTTGCTAGGGACTTTGTCATCTTCAGCAGAAGTCTTCAATACAAGGGTTAAAACAGGAGTTACCTCATGCAAACGGCCCAAAACGAACAACAAACCACTGGCGTGACTGGCGTTGCTGGCGCAGCAGCCGGCATTGCGCAGCAGAGCCCCGTCGCTGCAGGCGTTACCTATCAGGACTACAAGCTGATCCGCCGTAACGGCGCCGTGGTGTCGTTCGAGCCGAACAAGATTGCCGTGGCCATGACCAAGGCATTCCTGGCCGTCAACGGCGGCCAGGGCGCGGGATCCGCGCGCGTGCGCGAGATCGTCGAGCAACTGACCCAGAATGTGGTGCGCGCGCTGGTGCGCAGCCGTCCGAACGGCGGCACGTTCCATATCGAAGACGTGCAGGATCACGTGGAACTGGCGCTGATGCGCTCGGGCGAACATGAGGTGGCCCGCGCCTACGTGCTGTACCGCGAAAAGCGCACGCAGGAACGCGCCCAGGCCAACGCGCAGGCGGTGGCCCGCGTGCAGGAAGCCGGCGTGTCGTTCAACGTGACCGATAACGGTGTGACGTACCAGCTGGACTTGGCGACGTTGCACGCGCTGATCGATAACGCCTGCAGCGGCCTCGGCAAGGCCGTCAGCGCAGAGCCGATCCTGAAGGAAACGCTCAAGAACCTGTACGACGGCGTGCCGATGACGCAGGTCTACGACTCCGCCATCCTGGCCGCGCGCACGCTGATCGAGAAGGACCCGGCCTACAGCCAGGTGACCGCCCGTATCCTGCTGCACACGATCCGCAAGGAAATCCTGGGCGCCGAAGTGACCCAGACCGAGATGGCGACGAAGTACGCCGAGTACTTCCCGAAGTTCATCGCCCGCGGTATCGAAGCCGAACTGCTCGACGAAAAGCTGGCTACGTACGACCTGGCCCGCCTGGGCGCCGCGCTGGACGCCTCGCGCGACTTCCAGTTCAACTACCTGGGCCTGCAGACGCTGTACGACCGCTACTTCCTGCACGTGGACGAAGTGCGCATCGAAATGCCGCAGGCGTTCTTCATGCGCGTGGCCATGGGCCTGGCGCTGGAAGAGAAGGACCGTGAAGCGCGCGCGATCGAGTTCTACCAGCTGCTGTCGTCGTTCGATTTCATGTCGTCGACCCCGACGCTGTTCAACTCGGGCACGCGCCGCTCGCAGCTGTCGTCGTGCTACCTGACCACGGTCTCGGACGACCTGGAAGGCATCTACGAGGCGCTCAAGGAAAACGCGCTGCTGTCGAAGTTCGCTGGCGGCCTGGGCAACGACTGGACCAACGTGCGCGCGCTGGGCTCGCACATCAAGGGCACCAACGGCAAGTCGCAGGGCGTGGTGCCGTTCCTGAAGGTGGTCAACGACACGGCCGTGGCCGTGAACCAGGGCGGCAAGCGCAAGGGCGCGGTCTGCGCGTACCTGGAAACGTGGCACCTTGACATCGAGGAATTCCTCGAGCTGCGCAAGAACACCGGCGACGACCGCCGCCGCACGCACGACATGAACACGGCCAACTGGATTCCGGACCTGTTCATGAAGCGTGTGATGGAAAATGGCGAATGGACGCTGTTCTCGCCGGCCAGCTGCCCGGACCTGCATGACAAGGTCGGCAAGGCATTCGAGCAGGCCTACCTGGGCTACGAAGCCAAGGCCGCCAACGGCGAACTGAAGCTGTTCAAGAAAGTGCCGGCCATGCAGCTGTGGCGCAAGATGCTGGGCATGCTGTTCGAAACCGGCCATCCGTGGATCACGTTCAAGGACCCGTGCAACATCCGCAGCCCGCAGCAGCACGTGGGTGTGGTGCATAGCTCGAACCTGTGCACGGAAATCACGCTGAACACGAACGAGAGCGAAATCGCCGTGTGCAACCTGGGTTCCGTGAACCTGGTGGCCCACCTGATGCAACAGGCCGATGGCACGTACGTGCTGGATCACGCCAAGCTGCAGAAGACGATCCGCACCGCGATGCGCATGCTCGACAACGTGATCGACATCAACTACTACGCGGTAGAGAAGGCGCGCAACTCGAACCTGCGCCACCGTCCGGTGGGTATGGGCATCATGGGCTTCCAGGACTGCCTGCACGTGCTGCGCACGCCGTACGCCAGCGACGCCGCGGTGAAGTTCGCCGATACGTCGATGGAAGCCGTGTGCTACTACGCCTACCAGGCTTCGACCGAGCTGGCCGAAGAGCGAGGCCGTTACAGCACCTACGAGGGTTCGCTGTGGGATCGTGGCATCCTGCCGCAGGATTCGCTGAAGCTGCTGGCCGAAGAACGTGGCGGCTACCTGGACGTGGACCTGTCGTCGACGATGGACTGGGACAACCTGCGCGGCCGCATCAAGCAGCACGGCATGCGCAACTCGAACTGCATCGCGATCGCCCCGACCGCGACCATTTCGAACATCATCGGCGTGTCCGCCTGCATCGAGCCGACGTTCCAGAACCTGTACGTGAAGTCGAACCTCTCGGGCGAGTTCACGGTAGTGAACGACTACCTCGTGCGCGACCTGAAGGAACGCGGCCTGTGGGACGAAGTGATGGTCGCCGACCTGAAGTACTTCGACGGCTCGCTGGCCCGCATCGACCGCATTCCGCAGGACCTGCGGGACATCTACGCCACGGCGTTCGAAGTGGAACCGACCTGGCTCGTGGAAGCCGCCAGCCGCCGTCAGAAGTGGATCGACCAGGCCCAGTCGCTGAACATCTACATGGCCGGCGCTTCGGGCAAGAAGCTGGACGACACCTACAAGCTGGCCTGGCTGCGTGGTCTGAAGACCACGTACTACCTGCGCACGATGGCCGCCACGCACGTGGAGAAGTCCACCGTGCAGCGCGGTTCGCTGAACGCGGTGTCGTCGGGCGCTGACGGCCAGTCGGGCATCGACGCTGCGGCGTCGGCTGCACCGGCGATGCCGGAGGCCGAGGGCGCGGTCTGCACGATGCGTCCGGGCGATCCTGGCTTCGAAGAGTGCGAAGCCTGCCAGTAAGCAACACCTGAAAGTACCCTCGGTCTGCTTCCCTCTCCCGCTGTGCGGGGGAGGAGCTGGGGGAGAGGGCCAGGCGCATCGATAGCCGTTGCGCCTAAGCTGGCCACAGCCGCCCCTGATCGAATCATCGGAGAAACAACATGCTGAGCTGGGACGACGACGTTCAAGCCACACCGCAGGCCGCGCCGCAGCCTGCCCTGCAACCCGCTGCCGTCGCCACGTCGGTCGACCAGCAAGGCGTGCTGCCGCCGGCAGCCACCGAGCCGGGCATCCTTGGCAACAACCCCAACGCCGCCGCCGCGCAAAGCACGCGCCGCGTGAACGCCGCCGACAAGCGCGTGATCAACGGCGCCACGGACGTGAACCAGCTCGTGCCGTTCAAGTACAAGTGGGCATGGGAAAAGTATCTGGCCGGTTGCGCGAACCACTGGATGCCGCAGGAAATCAACATGTCGCGCGACATCGCCCTGTGGAAGGACCCGAACGGCCTGACCGAGGACGAGCGCCGCATCATCAAGCGCAACCTGGGCTTCTTCGTGACGGCCGATTCGCTGGCCGCCAACAATATCGTGCTGGGCACGTACCGCCAGATCACGGCGCCGGAATGCCGACAGTACCTGTTACGCCAGGCCTTCGAAGAGGCCATCCACACGCACGCCTACCAGTACATCGTGGAATCGCTCGGTCTGAACGAAGCCGAGATCTTCAACGCGTACCATGAAGTGCAGTCGATCCGCGACAAGGACGAGTTCCTGATCCCGTTCATCGATACGCTGACCGACCCGTCGTTCAAGACCGGCACGCCGGAGAACGACCAGAAGCTGCTGAAGTCGCTGATCGTGTTCGCCTGCATCATGGAAGGCCTGTTCTTCTACGTGGGCTTCACGCAGATCCTGGCGATGGGACGCCAGAACAAGATGACCGGCGCTGCCGAGCAGTACCAGTACATCCTGCGCGACGAATCCCTGCACTGTAATTTCGGTATCGACCTGATCAACCAGATCAAGCTCGAAAACCCGCACCTGTGGACGGCCGAGTTCAAGGCCGAGATCACGGAGCTGTTCAAGAAGGCCGTGGACCTGGAATACCGCTACGCCGAGGACACCATGCCGCGCGGCGTGCTGGGCCTGAACGCACCGATGTTCAAGGGCTACCTGCGCTTCATCTGCAACCGCCGTTGCCAGCAGATCGGTCTGGACCAGCTCTTCCCGAACGAGGAAAACCCGTTCCCGTGGATGAGCGAAATGATCGACCTGAAGAAAGAGCGCAACTTCTTCGAGACGCGCGTCATCGAGTACCAGACGGGCGGCGCGCTGTCGTGGGATTGAGGGGTCGGCTGCCGCGTTGAGAAGACGGCAGCCAGAATGGGTAGTGTGCGGACATCGGGCGAGAGCCTGATGTCCGTTTTTGTTTCTTGGCGGCTTACTCCGCCGTCGCCCCAGACCGCTTCACCACCGTCGCCCATTTCCGGATCTCGCTATCCACAAACTTGCCGGTCTCCGCAGGCGTCATCGGCATTGGCTCCGAGCCCCGGTCGGTGATGAACTTGTGCAGTTCGGGTGATTGCAGCGCCTTGACGGCCTCCGCATTCAACTGCGAGACGACGGCCGGGGGCGTGCCAGCCGGCGCCATCATCACGGCCCAGCCCAGCGCCTCGAAGCCCGGCACGCCCTGTTCGCGCACGGTTGGCACCGACGGGAGCTGCGGCACGCGTTGCGTCGTGGTCACGGCCAGCGGCAGGGCCTTGTGGCTCTGGATCAGCGGCATGGCGGCCGTCACCGAATCGACCATCAGCGGAATCTGATTGCCGAGGAAATCGGCCTGCGCCGGGCCGCTGCCCTTGTACGGAATGTGTACGACGAAGATGCCGGTCTGTGCCTTGAGCATTTCGGCCGACAGGTGCTGCGTGCCGCCGATGCCGGCGCTCGCGTAGCTGTACTTGCCCGGCGCCGCCTTGGCCTTCGTGATCAGGTCGCGCAGCGAGGTGAAACCCGACTGCGGCGTGGCCAGGAACACCAATGGCACCGAGAACACGCCCGATATCGGCGCGAAATCCTGGCGCGGGTCGTAGTTGACCTTCTTGTAAAGCGTCTGGTTGATCGCCATCGCGCTGCCCGCCATCACGAGCGTATAGCCATCGGCCGGTGCCTTCGCGGCAACCTCCATGCCGATGTTGCCACCGGCGCCTGCCCGGTTCTCGACAATGACGGACTGGCCCAGTTGCTTGCCCAGTTTCTCGGCAAGCGCGCGGGCGAAGATATCGGTGGCCTGTCCGGGCGGGAACGGCACGATCAGCTTGATGGGGCGGTCAGGCCAGGCGGCGTGGGCGGTGGTGGCGGCTGCGAGCAGCAGCGCGGCCAGGGACAGGCGCGACGGCTTCAATGGAGTCTCCTCGTTGTTTTCGGGGGATTTTACGCGCATCTCCTTTCAGAATCGGCTCAGAGACTTCGGACTTCGGGCTCCCTAGGATCCGTGATGGGTCCACCAAGGAGAGCCATCGATGAAAGCCGTAGTCCAGCACCAATTCGGCGAAACGCCGTGCTTCACCACCTTTGACGACCCCTATCCGAGCGATGGGGAAACCCTGGTCCAGGTCCGGGCCGCAGTGATCTGCCCGGCCGATCTCGCTATCGCCAAGGGGCTGCATCCCCGCTTGCCGACGCAGTTGCCGTTCATCTGTGGGCGCGATGGCGTCGGGCGGCTCGCCGACGGGCAGCGTGTCTACTTCCGGGCCAGCCGCGCGCCGTATGGCGCGATGGCCGAATACGCGCCGGCCGAGTGGGTAGCGCCGCTGCCGGACGATGTTGGTTCGGCGGCGGCCGCGGCGCTGGTCGGGCCTGCGCTGGCCGCATGGTTGCCGCTGGCGACGCGGGCCGACGTCGAGCCTGGTGAAACCGTGCTGGTGCTTGGCGCGTCGGGCATCGCGGGCCGCCTGGCGGTGCAGGCGGCACGTCTGCAAGGGGCGGGGCGCGTCATCGCCGCCGGTCATCTGCCCGAACAGTTGTCCACACTCGGTGCCGATGCGCTGATCGACCTCGCACTGCCGCCGAGCATCCTGCAGTACACGTTCGCCTCGTTTGCGGAGCAGGGGATCGACGTGGTGATCGATTTCGTCTGGGGCGAGGCGCTCGAACTGCTGCTGGCCGCGTTGGTGCAGTGCGACGGGATGCCGATGTCGATGTTCGATCGTGGCGTGCGCGTCGTCACGACGGCGAACCGAGGGGCCGGCAGCATGATGCTGCCGCCTGCGGCATTGCGCGACTCGCGCGTGCAGCTCATGGGCTGCGGCCCGGCCAACCATCCGCCGTGCGGCTACGTGAAGACGCTGGTCGACGACATCCTTGCCTGCGCCAGCGATGGCGACCTCGGTACGGAATTCGAACTGGCGCAGATGTCCGCGGTCGCGGACGTCTGGCGGCGCGCTGGCGAGCAGGCTACGCGCGTCGTGCTGACGCTCGATTGAGCTCGCCGGCGCGATGGCGCACGTGGGATCAGGCCGCCTTGCGGACGTCGATGGGGGCTTCGGTGCCTTCGGCCTTGCGCTCGCCGCCCAGGGCGTCGGTCAGGTCGGTAAGCAGGCTCGCCAGCTCGCCCGCCATCAGCGCGAAGTCGGCATCGAAGCGCTCGTCCTCGTCATGCAGCGTGCCGTCGGCCTGTTCCTTGATGACATCGAGCGGATTCACGCGTTTGATGACCAGCGCTTCGGTCAGCACGAATGACACGCGGTCGTTCCACGTCATGGCCAGGCGCGTGCAACGCTTGCCAGCGGCGATATGGCGGCGCAGGTCCTCGGGGTCCAGCGGGTGGCGGACGTAGCGGACCGTGGCCTTGCTTTCGCCGCTCGACTGGAGCTCGATTTCCTGGTCGACCGTGAAGCCGGCCGGGGCGGTGTCGGTGGCCAGCCATTCGGTCATGGCGGTCACGGGCGACTGGTTCACGTGCAGGTTGGCCACGGGCAGCGGATCAATTGCCTTGAACAGCATCCCGCGCACTTCGTCGGCCTTGGCCGTTCCGGCCGCATCGATCGCCAGCCAGCCATTGGCTGGGTCGATCCAGACGCGCGTGTCGCGGCGGATGCTGAAAGCGCGTGGGAGCAGTTCTTCCGTGATCTGCTCCTTCAGTTCCTTGAGTTGCTTGCGGCCCGGCTTGAAGCCCTGTTGCTCTTCGAGCTCGGCGGCGCGGGCCTTGGTGACCTGGTTGACCACGGTTGCCGGCAGCAGCTTCTTTTCGGTGCGCAGCACCAGCAGCATCTGGCGATTGACGCAATGTACGAGCTGACCGTTGTCGCGGGGCGATGCCCAGCCTTGGGTCTGCATCTCCAGGCTGGTGCCGGGGTAAAACGCGTGCTTGGCCAGGCAAGCTTCAACGTCGTCAGCGGTGAGTGTCCACGGGGCGGAGAAACGATGAACCTGGAGATTCTTGAACCACATGAGAATTCGGCCTCGCGTACGAAAAAGGGGAGGGACGCATTCTAACGGGTCAATCGGGGTCGGATGCGCATACCGATGCAGGTTCGGCGAAGAGAGATGGAAAGCGGGGGGAGGAGCGGGAGCGACGCGGGCAGGCAACGTCTCCTGCCCTCGCCGAGGGCAGCCGCACGAGCCTGCCGCGATGTGACCGGGGGCGCCCGCAAGGACGGGCGCCCCCGGTCAAGACGTCAAATCAATACTTGGCAACGTGCCAAATTGTGTCAGATCGAGAGCTTCGAGATCTTGGTGCCTTCCAGGCTCAGGCCAGCCATCAGGCCCGCATTGGTCATCGCGAAACCGATGATCGGCTGCTGTGCCGTATTGGTATCGATCTGACCGTTGGCGCCAATCGTCGCCAGGGCCACCGTGGCATCCGCGCCCACTTGCCAGCCACTGCTGTGCACGAACTTGTCGTACGCCTCCTGGGTCATGAACATCAGGACGAACGCTTTCGATTGCGCGCCGGCCTGAAAGCCGAACGAACCAGAGATCGCCCGATAGTATCCTCGGTCGGCACCGCCCGCCCGCAGGACGCCGTCGCCGTATTCACCCCCAACGATGAAACCAGCCGACAGTAGCTTCGGGAAGATCAGGATGCCCTTGGCCTTGGCACCCAGTTCCTGTGCGGACTTGGTTGTCGCGTAGAGGCGATTGAGCGTATCCGTTGCGCCAACGTTGATTTCACGACGCTTGGATGCACTGTCACCGGAGTCGGTGGGGCCAGTGACGCTGCAGCCTGCCAGCGCACCCAGACCGGTAAGACCGACAAGCCCCGCACTGCCGGCGGACAGGAAGGTTCGACGTTTCATGCTTTCCTCCAAGGGTTGAAGTGTTTTAACCGCCTCTAAAGCATAGGCGTGCGATGCACTTCCGCAAATGCGATTTTGTCTGACAATACGTGACTTGCTATCTGACATGAGGCAAGTCAGTCCTGTTTTATTGCAATTTCTTGCAAATCAGTGGAATGGCTTCTGAAACTCAAATCATCCGCCCTGGTCTTTGGAGCATGCACCAGACAATCGCCCCCTTTCCTCCAGACGCCGGCATTGCCGCCTCTCAATCTTCCGGACGGACGCCAATGCGGGGGCGCCTGATCAGACTCGCCGTGACGACGCTGCCGATGGCCGCTTTGCTGGCCGCCTGCTCGTCCTCGCAGCCGCCGGCCGAGTCGGCAACCCAGGCCGCCGCGCAGGAGTCTGTACAGGTCGCGCCGGCATGGCAGGCCGAACGCGTGAAATATATGGAATGCGTACAGGTCAAGGTCGACGACGGTGTTTCGAGCAAGGCCGTGCCGGCTGACGTGGCTGGCGGTGCGCTTAGTGCCTGTCAGGACCAACTGAAGGTCATGCACGACGCGTTCCAGTCATATCTGATGGCTGGTATGAGTTCGGCCCACGGCCGTAGCAGCGCCAAACAGGCTGCCGATCGGGTGACCACGGATACGCGTGAGAAGGCACGTGTCTATCTCACGCGCTACGTTGAGGTAGAGCGCTACAAGGCAGGGCAGCGCTAAATTGGGGCGCCGGAGGATAGCCGGCGCCAGTTCCGTCTCGTCCTGGGCCCGCGTTCAGAGCATCGCCAGCGGCTGCACGTGGCGCGGGGGCGGAAACAGTTCGTCCAGCGCGGCAAGCTGTTCCGCGCTCAGCGTCAGGTCCAGCGCGCCGACGTTCTCGCGCAGACGCTCGCGGTTGCCAGTCTTTGGGATGGCGATGATGTCGTCGCGGCTGAGCAGCCACGCCAGCGCAACCTGCGCCGGAGACTTTCCAATCGATTGCGCAAAACGCTTCAGGCCCGGGCTGCGCAGCAATCGCGCCTGCTCGATCGGGGAATAGGCCATGACGGGAACCTCCCGCTCGCGCAGCCAGGGCAGCAGGTCGAATTCGATGCCACGGCGGCTCAGGTTATAGAGCAACTGGTTCACGGCCACTTCATCGCCACCCGGCACATCCCATAGTTCTTCCATGTCGGAGAGGTCGAGATTGCTGACGCCGAACTGACGGATCTTGCCGGCTTGCCGCAACGCCAGGAACGCCTCGATCGTTTCCTCGAACGGCACGTCGCCGCGCCAGTGCAGCAGGTAGAGATCAATATGGTCGGTGCCCAGGCGATTCAGGCTGCGCTCGCACGCGGCCACCGCGCCCTTGCGACTGGCATTGTGCGGATACACCTTGCTGACCAGAAACGTCTGGTCGCGACGCCCCCGGATCGCCTCGCCGATCAGTGACTCCGACAAGCCTTCGCCATACATCTCGGCGGTGTCGATCAGCCGCAGTCCAAGATCCAGACCCAGCTGCAACGTGGCGATTTCCTCGGCACGTGTCTGGCGATGATCGCCAATGTTCCAGGTACCCATGCCCAGCGCGGGCACGCGTTCGCCGCCGGGCAGCGTGACTTGTTTCATGCAATGACTCCGGTGTGAAGGGCCGACGATGACGGCTTGCAGCCCTTCACACTAGTGAACATTGGCACGGAGTACAAGCCAGCCGCCCGCACGACACTGCTGACTGAAATGCGCGAATCAACCGTGTTGGTGGCGGTACTCCTGCGACTTGCCGCCGTATCCGTAGGCGGCCGCCCGCGCGTCGATCACGTGGATGTAGGACAGGGGATTGACGTCGCCGATCACCTCGGACAACGCCCCGAATATCGCTGCGAGATACTGTGCCTTTTCGGCCTTGGTGTTCGTCTCGTCGGTCACGCTGATGTCGAGCTGGAACGCGTTGCGGCCCTCGGCATACTCCGACAGCGGTTTGCCAGCAATGAACCACTGTTCGCGCGGGATGTATGTGACTGTGGTGGCGATCACGCCGGCTTCCTTTCGCAGGACCCGCTGGGTCAGTTCGCCGACCGCGGCGACCGCGCGGCGGGTGAGTTCCGTATCAGGATGGCCGGAAATCTGCAGGGCGATGTGGGGCATGACAGGCTCCTTGACTGGGTTGGTTTTCACGCTGCGACGGATGATTTTCCGCTGCGGTGATGTCATCGTAGGCGCTGCCTTGATATCGGAAAAGCGGGAATATACGATACTATCCATCGGATATACCGAATCGTTGAGGCCAGCCATGCGTGGATTCGAGACCGATCAACTGAGAACCTTCGTGGCCGTGGCGGACAGCGGTAGCTTGTCCGCGGCGGCACCCCGGCTGTTCCTGTCGCAGTCGTCCGTCAGCGAGCAATTGCGCAAGCTTGAGGAGCGTGCCGGCGTCCCCCTCCTCACTCGAGGGAAGAAGGGGGCCGCAGTGACGCCGGCCGGCGCGCGGCTGCTCGAGTACGCGCGGCGCATCCTGTCGCTGAACGAACTGGCGATGCAGGAGTTGCGCGGACAGTCGCTCGATGGCGAGCTACGTCTGGCGGTGACGGACTACTTTCGCCCCGGCGAGATTGCCGGCATGTTGCGCCGGTTGCGCGACCGTTATCCGTACCTGAAGCTGCACGTGACGGTCATGAAGAGCGCGGCCATCGAGGCTGCCGCCGAGATGGACGAGTTCGATATAGGCCTGAGTATGCGGTTGATCCGTTTGGGGGGCGATGCTGCGCCGCACGAGAGGCGCAAGTCCGGTGTCGTACTGCGGCGGGAGGCGCTGGCGTGGGTCGCGGCACCGGAGATCGCCGAGTCGCCGCAGGCCACGCTGCCGCTCGTGCTGTTACCGGATACCTGTTCGATGCACCAGTTCGTGGTGCAGTTGCTCAAACGGCGGCGGCGCGCGTTCGATATTGGCCATTCGGCATCCGGGGTGGCCGGGCTGCATCTGGCCCTGGCGGCGGGCCTTGGCGTGTCATGTCTGAACGCCTCGGCCATCGGGCCGGGTGTCGCGCCGCTGGATGCGGCCGCCACGGCGGGCTGGAAGTTGCCGCCGCTGCCTTCGGCCGAGTTCTATCTGCTGGGGGCCCGGCGCGGGGAGAGCGAGTTCATTGGCCAGGCACGTCAGGCGCTGGCCGAGCAGTTCGGCTAGGCGAGGAAGACCAGGCCGGGATCAGGTATCGCTCCACTGGCGCAGGAGGTTGTGATAGCAGCCCACTAGCGTGCGGCGCGCGCGTTCGTCAGCGTTGGTCTGATTCAGCGTCTGGATGGCGTTGTCCATGTCGAACAACAGCGCGCGTTGGCCATCGTCGCGAATCAGGCTCTGAATCCAGAAAAAGCAGCCAACTCGCACACCGCGCGTGATCGGCGTGACCTGGTGCAGGCTTGTGGACGGGTAGACCACCATGTCACCGGCCGCGAGCTTGACCGAGTGCACGCCGTAGGTGTCCTCGATCTGCAGTTCGCCGCCGTCGTAGCTGGCCGGGTCGGACAGGAACAGCGTGGCGGAAACATCGGTACGCAGCTTGCGGCCGTTGTGCGGGTGCAGGCGGACGCCGCCATCGACGTGCAGGCCGAACGTCATGCCCTCACTGTAGCGATTGAACATCGGCGGATAGACGATGTTTGGCAGCACGGCGCTGATGAACAGCGGATTGCGCTCGAGCGCGCTCAGTACAAGATGCTGGCACTGCGCCGCCGCCTCGGAGCGTTCGTCGATCTGCTGGTTGAACTTCACCGGCGCGCCGGAGTATCCGGCGGTGACTCGGCCGTCCACCCAGGCGTCGCCCGCGTGATCGAGCTGCTCCCGCAGCATGGCCAGTTGCTCGGCGTTGAGAACCTGCGGAATGCGGACGAGCATCGTATCTATATAGATAGTGAGCGAAAATCGGAGCCGCCCGGCGCTGCGGCCCCGGCGGCACTTACATGCGGTATGTGAACGACAGCATCGCGGTGCGGCCCGTACCCGGCACCGAACGGCCGCCGTCGGACTGAATCAGTGCATCGTAATACTTCTTGTCGAAGATGTTGAACAGATTCAGGCGCACATCGTACTTCGGCTGATGGTAGGCGATCATGCCGTCCCAGCGCACGTAGCCGCCCACCTGTACGGTGTTGGTGTTGTTGGCATAGCGCTGCGACATATAGAACGCCCCGCCGCCGATTTCCCAGCTCGGCAGGATCGCGTAGCTGGTCCAGGCCGTGGCCGTGTGCTTGGGCGTATTGAGCGGCACCTTGCCTTCCGTGCCAGCGGCGACGCCGTTCTCGATCACGCCATTGAGGTACGTGTAGCCGGCGAACACCTGCCACTTCTGGGTAATGCGGCCGGTCATGCCCAGGCGGAAGCCGTCCACCTGGATCTTGCCTGTCAGCGCGTAAGTGGTGGCGTCGATCTGGCTACGCGCGTTGTCCTTGGTGATGCGGAAAATCGCCGAGTTGACCTGCAAGTCGCCATTGCGCAGATCCCACTTGCCACCCAGTTCGTACGATTTGTTCTTCTCCGGGTCCAGCGATTGCTGGCCCACCGTGCCGACCAGTTGCTCGAGCGACGGGTTGAACGACGTGCCATACGACACGTAGTACGACTGCTGCTCCGTCGGCTGCCAGATGCCGCCCAGACGCACGCTCGTGAAGTTGACGGTCTGGTTGGCATACGGCAGCACGGTGCTGCCGCTGGTGTTGGAGGAGTTGATCGAGTTGCTGATGCTGGCGATATATCGATCGTAGCGCAGGCCGGCAACCGCCTTCCATTGCTTGCTGAACTCGATCGAATCGTTGGCATAGACGGCGACCGTGTTGGCTGAACCGCCTTGCAGGTTGCCGACGCTTGAGGCGACGTTCGACGGTGAGTCCTGGTAGACCGGATCGACCACTGGCGTGCAGGCGACGTAGCCCGTGGTGGCCCCGTTCGCATTCAGCGGCGTGCTGCCGCAGCCGCCGTTCCGGTAGTAGTTCTGGTTGTTGTAACCATCATGACCAAGCTCCAGGCCCGTCAGCAGCGTGTGCTTGACCGGACCGGTGTTGAAGTCAGCGGTCAGTTCGGTCTGGTTGAAGATCGAGTAATCGCGGATGTTGCGGTCATGGCTCTGTTGGCGCACATAGAGCTGCGACAGCGGCAGGTTGGTCGTGGTCAGCGCCGTGAATTTGCCGGAGGCATCGATCGAGCCCACGGCATTGGGCGCCGTCTCTCGCGCATCGGTGGATACGTAGTTGAATGAGGTCTGGTTGCGCAGGCGCAGGTTCGGCGAGAACTTGTGCGTGACGCCGGCCGAAAGCGAGGCGATGTCCTGGCGCGTGCGGTCGTTGTTGAAGCCGTAGTACGTGTTGCGATTGACGTTGACCGGGTGACCGTTGATGGCCGGGAAGCCATAGTCGGGCATGTCCTCGTTGTGCTGGAGCAGGGCGGACAGGGTGATCTCGGTGGACGTGCCGATGCCAAAGCGCCAGGACGGCGCGATGCCGAAGTCCTGCACTGTCATTTCGTCGCGCGTGCTCGGCTTGCCGTCCTGCGCCATCGCGGAGATACGGAAGGCGGAGGTATCGCCGGTTGGCGTGTTCACGTCGGCGGTGGCGCGCACCAGGCCGTTCGTGGTGACGGAGCCGGTTACCTCCGTGGCGGCCTTCATCTGCGGCTTCTTGGTGACCTGGTTCACGATGCCGCCGGTGGAGCCACGGCCGAACAGCATCGACGACGGACCCATGATGACTTCGACCTGATCCAGCGCAAACGTGTCGCGGTAGTACTGGCCACGGTCGCGGAAGCCGTCGAGGTACATGTCGGTACGCGCCGAGAACCCGTTCAGGTTGATGTTGGTACCGATCTGGCCGCCCTCGGCACCGCCGATCGTGATGCCGGGCACGTTGCGCAGCGCATCGGCCAGCGAGGTAGCACCCTGCGAATCCATTACCGCGCGGTTCACGATCGTCACGGACTGGGGGACGTCACGCAATTCAGCGGGCAGCTTCGAGAGCTGGCTGCCTGCCGGGCTGAAGTCGTCGCGGATGGCCGAGCCCTGGACCGTGATTTCGCGCAGCGTTGCCGGCGCGGTTTCCGACGCGCTGGCCGGCGCAGGAGCGGCCGTAGCGGGCGCTTGCTGGGCGAGGGCGGCAGGGGTGGCAGGAACGGCAAAAAGGGCTACGAGGGCGGTGGCCAGGGGCGTGCGGCGAGTCATTGTCCAGTCCATGTGTGCGGGCGTGGCGCAATATAAATGCGAACGATTCGCGTTGCAATTTGCGTTGTTACCTGTTCACAGACAAGGTGCTTCGCTGTTGAATGACTTAATAAAAATACAAATGACGGCGAAAATGACCGTACGGGTGATGCTTTGGGTGTTATGTATGCTGATTAATACGCTTTTGTAACGGCAGTGATGCAAAAAACGGCCCGCTCAAGGCGGGCCGTATGCATACATTTGGTCACCCTGGCAGGTGAACGTGTCGCGAATTTTTAATCGGCGCTCATGTTCGCGTTCTTCGCGATCCGACCCAGGCGTTCACGCTCGGATTTGATAAACGCGACGAAGCTCTCCACCGAGCCACCTGCGGGCTCGATACCGTTCTGGATCAGGCGCTCGCGAATATCGGGGCTCTGCATGCCCGCGCTCAGTTCCGCATTGAGCTTCTTGATGATGGCCGGGTCTGTGCCCTTCGGCGCGAAGATGCCGGCCCAATGCCCGATGCGAACTTCGGGCAGACCCTGTTCCGCGGTGGTCGCGACGTTCGGCGCAGCGGGCATACGCTTGTCCCACGTCGCGCCCAGCGCCTTCAGCTTGCCCGCCTTGATCTGCGGCAGCACCACGATCGACGCTTCGGACGTTGCCACGACCTGATTGCCGATCACTGCCGTGATGCTCTCCGAACCGCTCTTGTATGGCACCACGGTCAGCACCGCGCCTTTTTCCTTGAGCATTTCCTCGACGAAGTGCGGCGTGCTGCCGCTGCCGGCGGTAGCGAACGGCACGCCACCCTGCTTCTTCGAATACTCGATCAGTTCCTTGACGTTGTTCACCGGCACCGAGGGCGAAGCGACGATCACCGACGGGCTCACTGCGATCAAACCGACGGGAACGAGATCGTCCGGTGCGTACGGCATCTTCGAACGGATCAGGCCGTTGGTCACGGTGCCCACTGCGCCGACCAGGAACGTGTAGCCATCGGGCTTGCTCTTTGCCACGTAGTCGGCGCCAACGATACCGCCCGCACCGGGACGATTCTCGATGACGACCGGCTGGCCGATGCGCTTGCTGACGGCTTCGGCGCCGGCACGTGCCACGAGGTCGTTGGCACCGCCTGCCGTGAACGGCACGACGAACTTGATGACGTGATTCGGCCAGGCATCCGCGGCGTGCGCGGTTGTGGCGATGAGGGAAGTGGTGGCGAGTGCGAGGGCCATGACGCGGCCGCGTGGGGAGAAGCGCATGCTCAAAGTCTCCGGATGTCGTTGTAGAGGCAAACGATCTTACCGAAGGAAGCTGTCACATGCCTGTACAGCAGGTGATGTGCGCGAAGCGTGCTCAGGGGAGCTGCCTCACCGTTCGCGCAGGCGTCAGTGAGGCAGTGAATGGCTGGCGACTCGCCGCTTACTGCGCGCGCACCCAGGTCTGGGTCCGGCCGATCAGACTGATGCCGATGAAGCCGCGCACGTTGAGCTTCTTGCCGTCTTCGGCCAGCGACATCTTGCACTTGTACAGCTTGCCGCTTTCGGGATCCAGAATCTCGCCGCCGGTCCACTCGTTGTCGGCCGTCTTGCGCAGACCGGTCAGCAGCGTCATGCCGATGATCGGCTGATCCTTGCGCGAGTCGGTGCACTTGTCGCACACCGTGGGCGGGCCTTCATGCGGCACGAGACTCTTCGTGAGCTTGCCGCTGTAGACGCCATCCTTTTCGCTGATCTCGATCACGCCACGCGGCTTGCCGGTGGCGTCGTCGATCGTCTGCCAGGTGCCGGTCGGCGTGGCTTGCGCCATTGCCGCTGCGCTGGCAGCAAAAGCAGCGGCGAACACGGCGGCACGCAGCAGGGTACGAGGGGCGGTCATGCGCATGGTGGTGGTCTCCAGTTCAGAGTTCAATGTTCAGTGTTGCAAAGTTGGTTCGCTCGATCGGGTATCGGCGGGCGCGACGCCAATCTACTGTCGGATGCCGCGCGCCGCAATCTCCAACATCCGTTTGCGTACGCACTGGCGCGCAATGTAGCGCTTGCTGCAATTGCCCGCCCGGCGCGGCCTGGCGCGGTTTCTGTCGTGCAACAACGCCAGCATGAGCGGCGGTTCCGAGATTTTCCTCTAGCCATCGTCCAACTGCAGCGATGTCGCCACAGTGCTTCGGAATTCCGCCACGCCTGCATCGCATCCGTCTCAGTAGGAACCCGGATGCGGCGCATCGCTCGAATGCAGCTGCATTGTCTGACGACGCAGCGGGTCGACGTGGCGAACATCGTGCTCGGTTGCACGACTGATGCGTTTGCGTCGTACCTCCTCCAACCATCACGAACCACATCGCCAGTCGCGATGTGGAGACGCGCGCGGAGCGTTTCGACGTGGCGAGGAACTGCGACAGCATCGAAATCGAGCGTGCGACTTCGCAACGACGACACAAACCGTTGCTTTGACGCATCACTCTTTCGTCGCTCACGCGCAACTCTCTGAAGCTTGCTCGCCGACGCAGGGCATCGCGCGCGCATGGTTCGACGGTGGCGCAAGTCGGAGCGTGCTCGCATGCGTTGCGACCCGTAGGAACGCGACGCGGCAGCGCTGCGCGGAACGCTGTCGCACAAGGATCCGCAGTGCATGGAACGACATCGATGGAGGACCGGAAAGCCAATGCTCATGCGGCTTTCCGGCTTGCGAGCGTGAACGCGTCACCGCACTTCGCGCGGCATCGCAAGCGTGTCTGAGCAGGTATGCGCGATGCCTTCGCGGGTGTGCGATCACGCGTCATCGACACGATCCGCCGCGCATCGACTCATCGTGCGAAGACCCGATGAAGGAACTCTGGAGCGTGTGTGAAAGTCGAGATCAACATGTGTGTCGATGGTGTCGTCATCGAGACGTGCGCGCCGAGTAGATCGATTCGTAATTGCGCGCAAGTTTTTTTGCACTTTTTTCTTAACATCATCGAACAAACGAATTATGATTCGCCTTGACAAGAGTCTCACTTCATTGCATCGACCGAGTAGCGCGCACGAAGGCAAGCAAGAACGCGAGCGAGAAGGAACGATGAAGCGAAGCTTCGATGCAGTGATGGCGGGTAGCCGAGGAGCACTAGAACTTTGACGCAGACTGAGCCGAAATGGCTTTTTAAAACGCGTGCGGTCTCCAGTTGCCCAGTGACGGTATGGGCGAGCTACCCCCGAATGATTGCCGTCCGCAGTGCGCGAGGCCATGCCCGTACTGTGGACCTGCTGACCGATATCTCCTCTTTCCAGGCTGCGCGCCGACATGACGGGCGGTGCGGGCAGATCGAATTTTCCAGGGCGCGGCTTAGCCCGGGAATCCGCTTGAGCGCTGGGTTTGCAGCTCGCTCGCGGATGCCTGGCCGCCGCGGGCACACCGCCATGAGCGCGCAAGTTCGCGCCGGATGCGGCTGTCTCCCTGCCACCGAATTCATTAGCGTGCGGTCGATGTTGCGTCGTGCGCCGATGAATCGCTCGCTCGATTGGGGCACGTGCAAAACACGCCTCGGGTCGGTCGGGTCGCCAATTTAGGTCATTCGATATTTCACGTTAGTGAAGGAGTTATCCATGGCAACTGCTGCAAAGAAAAAGCCGGCGGCTAAGAAGGCCGCCAAGCCGGCCGCCAAGAAGGCTGCTGTGAAGAAGGTCGCCGCCAAGAAGGCTGCTCCGGCCGCCAAGAAGGCTGCTGCCAAGAAGGTCGCAACCAAGAAGGTAGCTGCCAAGAAGGTAGCGACCAAGAAGGTTGCTGCCAAGAAGGCTGCACCGGCCAAGAAGGCTGCAGTGAAGAAGGTTGCTGCCAAGAAGGTCGCAACCAAGAAGGTCGCCGCCAAGAAGGCAGCACCGGCCAAGAAGGCTGCAGTGAAGAAGGTTGCTGCCAAGAAGCCGGCCGCCAAGAAGGTCGTCGCCAAGAAGGCAGCACCGGCCAAGAAGGCTGCAGCCAAGAAGGTAGCCGCCAAGAAGCCGGCCGCCAAGAAGGCTGCTGCGAAGAAGCCTGCTGCCAAGAAGCCTGCTGCCAAGAAGGCTGCTGCGAAGAAGCCTGCTGCCAAGAAGGCTGCTGCGAAGCCTGCCGCTGCTCCTGCTGTTGCCCCTGCGGCCGCAGCCAAGACCGCGCTGAACCCGGCTGCAGCCTGGCCGTTCCCGACGGGCAACCGTCCGTAATCGCCTCGCACTCGTGCGAGCGATCACAACCGGGAATCGCCAGGGCACGCATCGCGTGCCGCACTGACCGGATACGGCGTATCCGGTCCGCAAGACGGCAGTCTTGCCAACCCGCCGATGGCATCCGTGCCCGGCGGGTTTTTTATTTCTTGGTGGATGTGCGAGAGCGGCGCCAGTCGGTCTGGATGACGATCAGGAATAGCTAGGGCAGGGGCTCGCGCCAAAAGCAAAACGCCGCGGCCTGACGGCGCGCGGCGTTCGGTTGCTGGGGTCGGGTCGACCAGCGCGTGACTTAGTGCGTAACGCGCGTCACGCCGCCCGAGGAGAGCAGCCGCACACGGTCGCCAGGGCGGAAGATTTCGTCCGCATCCTGCGTGATGGCGCGCATCTCGCCATTCTCCAGGCGCACGGTGATCTCCAGGCCGCGACGCTGCGCGATTTTGTTCTCGGCGGCGCTTCCGGCCATGCCGCCCAGGATCGCGCCGAGCAGGCCCGCTGCGATGGCGCCATTGCCGCCGCCGATCGTGCTGCCGGCGGCAACACCACCGAGCGCGCCACCGGCAAGCGTGCCGGCGCCCGTGGCCTCGCCTTGGATCATGACATCACGCACGCCTTCGACCACGCCGAAGCGCACGGTCTGCTCGCGTTGGGCCTGGCCACCCGTGTAGACGCTATTGGAGTTTGACTGGGTGGAACACCCGGCAAGCAGCGTCGCCGCTGCCAACACGGCGACGCCGCCGATACGTAGGATCTTGTTCATGACTTCTTCCCGTGAAAGATTCCGCGTTGCGTTGCTGTGCCGGGGTGACGCACCCGACACCAGGTCAAGCGTAACGGTAACCAAAGACGGACTGGAAGCGGCTGCCGATTTCGTCGCAGGAGATCCAGTGGTTCTGGGGACCCTGCTGGGCGATCTTGAGAGAGCCCATCAGCGAAGCGAGGCGGCCGGTGGTTTCCCAATCCATCCCGTTCTCGATGCCGTGGAGCAGGCCACCCCTGAACGCATCGCCGCATCCGGTGGGGTCGACCACACGTTCGGCGGGCACGGCGGGAATGGCGTACTGCTTGCCGTCGGCAAAGACGCTGGCGCCGCGCTCGCCGTGCGTCACGATGAACGCGCGGACCTTGGCGGCTACCTCTGCGCTGGTCCATGCGGTGCGTGACAGCAGGACCTGCGCTTCGTAGTCATTGACCGTCACGTAGCTGGCAAGTTCAATGAACTGCCGCAGGTCCTCGCCGTTGAACAGCGGCATGGCCTGACCCAGATCGAAGATGAAGGGGATGCCCTCGGCGGCGAACTGCTGGGCATGGTGAAGCATGCCTTCACGGCTGTCCGGCGCGACGATGCCGACTGCCGGGCGGTTGCCCGTGGCCAGCGCGTCCTGCACCCGGTTCAGTTGCGACTGACCCATGGCGCCAGGGTGGAAGGCAGTGATCTGGTTGTTGTCCAGATCGGTCGTGATCATCGCCTGCGCGGTGAATGTCTCGGGCAGCACGCGGATATGGTCGGTGCGGATCTCGAGATTGCGCAGGTACTGCAGATACGGTTCGGCGTCCTGGCCCACCGTGGCCATCACGATCGGGTCGCCGCCCAGCATCTTGAGCGTGTAGGCGATATTGCCCGCGCAGCCGCCAAACTCGCGGCGCATACCCGGCACCAGGAACGAGACGTTCAGCATGTGGATCTGGTCCGGCAGGATGTGTTCGCGGAAACGTCCGTCGAACGTCATGATGGTGTCGTATGCGACGGAGCCGCAGATCAGGCTGGACATTCTCTCTCCAAGGGCCCTGGTAAGGGCTGTAACAGATACGTTAATGAATTCCGCCCGTGCATGACGGGCGGAATGTTGAACTACTGTGCCGAATCAAACAAATTACTTCAATGCGGCGAGTGCGGCGTCGTAGTTCGGTTCCTGCTTGATTTCGGACACCAGCTCGCTGTACTTGACCGTGTCGTTCTCGTCCACCACGACCACGGCGCGAGCGCACACGCCGGCCAGCGGGCCGGTCTTGATGTCCACGCCGTAGGCGTTCTTGAACTCGGCGCCACGCATCGTCGACAGCGTCACCACGTTGGCCAGGCCTTCGGTGGTGCAGAAGCGGCCCATCGCGAACGGCAGGTCGGCCGAGATCGTCAGCACGACGGTGTTGTTCAGGTTGCCGGCGGCCTCGTTGAACTTGCGGGCAGATGCCTGGCACACGGGCGTATCGAGGCTCGGCACGATGTTCAGCACCTTGCGCTTGCCTGCGAAGTCGGCCAGCGAGACATCCTTCAGATCCTTGCCGACGAGCGAGAATGCGGGCGCCTTGTCGCCGCTATGAGGAAACTTGCCGCCAACTTCAATGGCGTTACCGCCGAGGGTCACATTGCTCATGGTCTCTCCTGTCTGGAATGGAATACGGCCAGCCGGTCCGATGCGCGCATCGACGGCATGGCAGGGGGGCGTTGGAATTCAGGGGTAGAAGATCAGCACGCGGTAGTTCGCTGCCGCCTGCTGCGTCCGGAATCGTACCCGAACCGGCAGTTCGCTGCCTGCGCGCAGGCCCGTGGTGGCAAAAGCGCGCTGGTCCGGCTGCAGGTAGTCAGCCGGCAGCAGCACGCGCCGCAGCAGCAACTGGTCCTGCAGGTCCGTCATCACGAGTTCAATGGCGGGCAGTGCCGTGGTGGCGCGGCCCTGGTTGCGCATGGTGACCGCGAGCAGATAAACGTCGTCGGACTCGTCCTGCTTTTGCAGTTGCGACGTGTCGATGCGCAGCGCCTCGAGATCGCGCCACGGTGGCACGCTGCAGCCGAATGGCTCACACGCGGCTTCCAGCACCGGGCGCAGTACCGGAATGTTTCCCGCGAGCTGGCTGCGTCCAAGGTAGGCACCCTGGATGAGCACGCCAAGGCCGAGCACGACGACCGCCACGCGGGTCCAGAGACGTCGGCTACCCGGTAGCTTCCGTTTGGTGGTGGTGGCACTCGCCTGCTCGCGTTCGCGGGTGTGGCGAAGGAAATCGGGGGCGAAGCCGGGGCCGGTCACCGGTCCGGAATCGTCGCGCTGCCAGTGACGCGTGGTCGTCTCGCGAGCTACGGCATCGACCGTGCCGTCCCGCGATGTCGGTCCGTGATCGTTGCTGTCGGCGGCGTCCCTTGTCCAGGCTTCCGTTTCGGCGTCAGTCGGGTCTGCCGCACGCAGATACTCACTTGCACTGCGTACCGGTTCGGTGTGCGGGTGCGGATGGGCTTCCGGCTGCGCGGCGGCGGTGTCGTCGGTGCTATCGCTGTCTTGGCTGTGCTCGCTACCGGCAGCTGCCGTCTGTGCCTCGCGCTGAGGGGACGTTGGCCACATCGCCTTGGCGCTGTAGGCGCCGGCTGGTGGCATTTCGCCTGGCGTCTTCGGCGCGAACGCTGCAGCCGGGTCGAGCGATGAGTGACGCGGCAATGCATCGTCATCGAACACGCCATGGTCCAGGGCGGGCCACGGCTCGGATGGTACTTGCGGTGGCGTGTCGACGTCGGTGGGCTCGGCGGCGGTGGGTTCGACGTCGGTGGACTCGGCGTCAGGCAGTGCTTCCTGGCTCGCTTCGACCGGCGGCGTCTGTGTGGCGGCTTCCGTGTCTTTCGCCTCGTCGCCAGCTTCGGCAGCGGCGGGCGCGGCGCTTTCGCGCGTTTCGTCGGCCGCTTCCGGTTCGTTGGCCTCGACGGCCTCGGCGGGTGCCTCTTCCGTGGCCGTATCAGCCACTTGTCGATCGGCGCTAGGTTCCGGTTCTGCCACCGCCTCCGCTTTTGGCTCGACTGCTTCTTCCCGCTCGGGCTCCGACATCATCGTCGTGGGCGAATCGAGCGCGGGCACGTCGTAGCCTGGGTCGAAGCCCGGGTCGAACGGCGCTTCGTCCTCGCGTGCCTGGGCAGTGGCCTGGGTCTGCTCCGCGTGAGCGAGCGCCGCGGCCAGCGTGACCGACGGTGCCGCAGCCGCAGGTGCCGGCGTGGAAGCGGGGGAGGATGTGGACGCAGCGGCCGGCGCGGGCGCCGCTGGCACCTCGATCAGGTGCTCACGGGCGTCGAAGACAGTGTCGCACTGGCCGCAGCGGACCAGCCCCTGGCGCAGCCGCAACTGGTCCGCCACAAGCCGGAACGCGGTGCGGCAGGCCGGGCAGCGCGTGACGAGCTTGGCGGCGGCCATGATGGAAAATCAGGAACGGTCGGCGGGCGCGGCAGGGCGCGTGCCATGCAGGCACACCCAGCCTTCCTCGCTGCGCCAGACCGACATGGGGATCCAGGGCGCGTAGGCGGCGGCCACTTCCTCGGCCTGCCGTTCGAGCACGCCAGACAGGATCAGGCGGCCGCCCGGCCGCACACGCGCGCTGAGCATCGCCGCCATCAGCTTGAGCGGATTCGACAGGATGTTGGCCACCACGAGGTCGTAGGTGGCCTCTGAGACCGATTCCGGCAGCGCGAAGCTGGCCTCCACGCGGTTGCGTTCAGCGTTGTAGCGCGACGCATCCACTGCGTTGGGGTCAATGTCGATCCCAACGGTGTCACCGGCGCCGAGCTTCTTCGCGACGATGGCCAGGATGCCCGAGCCACAGCCATAGTCGAGCACGGTTTCGCCGGCACGCACGTTGGCTTCCAGCCACTGCATGCACAGGCGCGTGGTCGGATGGCTGCCGGTGCCGAATGCCAGGCCCGGGTCGAGCTCCAGAATCACGGCGTCGGGGTCCGGTGCTTCGTGCCACGAAGGCACCACCCAGATTCTTTCACCGATGCGGATCGGTTCGAATTGCGACTGGGTCAGACGCACCCAGTCCTGGTCTTCCACGCCGCGCAGTGCGTACGGCGGTACCGGGTCGACCTTGAGCGCGTTAGCGGCCGCGGTCACCACGAGCGCGGGATCGGTCTCTTCATCGAAGAGCGCCACCACGCGCGAACGGTTCCACGCGAGCCGCGTCGGCTCCAGCCCGGGCTCTCCGAAGAGCGGCTGTTCGTCGGGCGTATCGGCATCGGCGTCTTCCACCGATACCGACAGCGCGCCGAGGTCGAACAATGCGTCGGACCAGGCTTCCGCCTGCTCCTGCGCAATTTCGATCACACATTCCTGGAAAGCCACGGGATTCCTCTGTTACTGCTTTGTCGGCCGATTGGCCACGCTTCAGGCCTTTTCGCCCTGGACGTTGGCCTTCTGGGCCAGACGGTGTTCGAGATAGTGGATGCTGGTGCCGCCTTCGACGAAATTGGCGTCGAGCATCAGGTCGCGGTGCAGCGGCACGTTGGTCAGAATGCCGTCCACCACCATTTCCGACAGCGCGATGCGCATGCGGGCGATGGCCTGGTCACGCGTCGCGCCATACGTGATGATCTTGCCGATCATCGAATCGTAGTTGGGCGGCACGAAGTAGCCGTCGTACGCATGGGAGTCTACGCGCACGCCGGGGCCACCGGGCATGTGCCAGGCGGTGATGCGGCCCGGCGACGGCGTGAACTTGAACGGGTCCTCGGCGTTGATCCGGCACTCGATTGCGTGGCCGCGCAGTTCCACGTCCTTCTGGCGGAGGCGCAGCTTCTCGCCGAAGGCGATGCGGATCTGCTCCTGCACGATGTCGATGCCCGTGATCATCTCGGTGACCGGGTGCTCGACCTGCACACGCGTGTTCATCTCGATGAAGTAGAACTCGTTGTTCTCGTACAGGAACTCGAACGTGCCGGCGCCACGGTAGCCGATCTTCTTGCAGGCCTCGGCGCAACGGTCGCCAATGCGCTCGATCAGGCGGCGCGGAATGTGCGGTGCCGGCGCTTCCTCGATCACCTTCTGGTGGCGGCGCTGCATCGAGCAGTCGCGTTCGCCCAGCCAGATGGCCTGCCGATGCTGGTCGGCCAGGATCTGGATTTCCACATGGCGCGGGTTCTCGAGGAACTTCTCCATGTAGACCTCGGGATTGCCGAAGGCGCGGCCGGCTTCCTCGCGCGTCATGTTGACGGCGTTGAGCAGGGCGGCTTCGGTGTGCACCACGCGCATGCCGCGGCCACCGCCGCCGCCAGCGGCCTTGATGATTACGGGGTAGCCCACGCGACGGGCCGTTGCCAGGATTTCCTTCGGGTCGTCGGGCAGTGCGCCATCGGAGCCGGGCACGCACGGCACGCCGGACTTGATCATGGCCTGCTTGGCCGACACCTTGTCACCCATCAGGCGGATGTTTTCGGAGGTCGGGCCGATGAACACGAAGCCGGATTTCTCCACGCGCTCGGCGAAGTCCGCGTTCTCGGACAGGAAGCCATAGCCCGGGTGGATCGCCTGGGCGTCGGTCACTTCGGCGGCCGAGATGATGGCCGGCATGTTCAGGTATGACAGCGGCGACGGGGCCGGGCCGATACAGACGGCTTCATCGGCCAGCTTGACGTACTTGGCGTCCTTGTCGGCTTCCGAGTACACCACCACGGTCTTGATGCCCAGCTCGCGGCAGGCGCGCTGGATGCGAAGGGCGATTTCACCGCGGTTCGCGATCAGAATTTTATCAAACATGGTCTCTCTCTGCGAGAACAGGGGCGGGCCCGGCGCACCAGCTTTCGGCGCGTCGGGCTGACGCATGCGGCAGGGCCATCGGGCCAGGCCGCGTCAGCGCCGGACGGGCCGGAATCAGCCGATCACGAACAGCGGCTGGCCGTATTCGACGGCCTGACCGTTTTCGACCAGGATTTCCTTGATCACGCCGGCCTTGTCGCACTCGATTTCGTTGAGCAGCTTCATGGCTTCGATGATGCAGACGGTCTGGCCTTCCTTGACGGTGTCGCCCACGTTGACAAACGGTGCGGCGCCCGGCGACGGCGCGCGGTAGAACGTGCCGACCATCGGCGAGGTCACCACGTGACCAGCCGGGACTTGCGGTGCTTCCGCAGCGGCGGCGGCCGGTGCGCCGCCAACGTTCACGGCCGGGGCGGCGGGCAGTTGCTGGTACTGGGGCATGGCCATCGGAGCGGCCATGACCTGCGGAGGTTGCTTGACGATACGTACCTTGCCTTCGCCCTCGGTCACTTCGAGTTCCGAAATGCCGGATTCGGCCACCAGGTCGATCAGCGTCTTCAGCTTGCGCAGGTCCATCTTCTTATCCTCCAGAATCGGGTTGTCCGGTCACGCTCCTGCTCGGAGGCGACGGCGGCGGTGAATCGTTGATTGGCTTGCCATGCGCGAGAGGCACGGCGGCAGCCCCTTGTTATTTCGTTCTTGCTTGAGGCGGTTTCAGAATGATTCTGGCATCGTTGCGGGTACCTGTACTTACTGTCTGCGGCCCCGCGCCTGGCCAGAACCGCTTTGCTTCATTTTGAAACAGCCTCCCGGGTGCGGCTTGATCTTTGTGGCGTTAACCAGATGATGCGGTCTGTTCCTGTGCAAGCGCGTAATCCAGCGCCAGCAGATAACCCTGCCAGCCCAGGCCGCATATCACCCCGATCGCCTGATCAGAGAAATAGGAGTGATGACGGAACGGCTCGCGGCGATGCACATTGGACAGATGCACCTCGACGAAGGGAATGGCCACGCCGGCGAGCGCATCGCGCATGGCCACACTCGTATGGGTATAGGCCGCCGGATTGATGATGATGAAGTCCACTCCCTCGCCACGCGCTGCCTGAATGCGGTCCACGAGGGCTCCCTCGTGATTCGACTGGAACGTATCCAGCCCGATGCCCGCTTCGGCCGCGCGCTTGGTCAGCGCTTCGTTGATATCGTCCAGCGTCGTGTGTCCGTACGTCTGCGGCTCGCGCGTCCCGAGCAAATTGAGGTTCGGACCATGCAGAACCAGCACCTTGCGGTAACGGACGGGGCGGCTGACGGCAGGAGTAGAAGACACGGCGGCTCGACCAGATCAACGAAATTGCGCGGAGATTACCGTAGCTTAGAGGGATTTGTCTAGCGTGGGATACAAGGCGAAATGTTGACCCGGGGTCATATCACAGCCGTCGAGTGCCTTTTGAGTCGCAAACCGCTGTCGGCTGAGGGTTTGTCCGCACGTTCGCGGCCAATTGATGAACGTTCGGCTTCAGATCGATGAAATTCGGTCGGTTTGGCCTTGCGCGGGATCAAGCCCCAGGCAGTACCGCGCGGAGCTCGTCGGCATGCACGCGGCCCATCTTGCGGTACTTCACTGTGCCGTCAGGCGTGATGACGACCGTGAACGGCAACCCGCCCTGGGTGTTGCCAAAGGTCCGGGACAGTTCCGTGCCGGCAAAGCCAGCCACCGTGAGCGGGTACGCCACCGGCACCTTCTTCAGGAAATCCTGGATATTGCTGGCCGAATCGATACCGATGCCGACGAATTCCACGTTGCGGGGGGCATATTCGCCGTGCAGCGCGGTCAGCTCGGGCATTTCCTCGACGCAGGGGCCACACCAGGGCGCCCAGAAATTGACCACCAGAGTCTTGCCACGGAACTTCGACAGATCGACTTCCGCACCAGCCGGATCCGGCATCTTGGTATGGAATAGCGTTTCCACTGCCTGATCCGAAACGGCCTTCGGCGCCAGCGCGAAATGGGCTACCAGCGCGCCGGCGGCCGCTGCGACGATGGCGATGATGATCCACAAGACAAAGGGCGAACGGCGGGTGGGAGCAGATGCGGTCATGTTCGGGCGGCGAAGAGGACAGTTCTAATTAGATAACGGGCGATTGAGGCAATAGGCCAGGGCTGACACCGGGGCCGGATGCTCATTCTCCGGTGTCGGTCGAGGCAATGAGCGCGCGTACGGCGTCGGCATCGGCGCGGGCCACGCGCCCGGAAGCGTCGGCCTTGACCGCGCCGCGTGCATCGTCGGCATCATACAGCGCGAGGTGAATGCCGACTGGGTCACCCAATGTGGCGCGGACTTCTCCTGCGAGCGTGCGGGCCTCGCGAGTGGCCGGCCACTGGCCGCGCCACAGAAAGCTGAGCGTTTCGACATCCCCACGGCCGGCAAAGTGCCGGCTTTCGCTGGTGTCGAAATCCACGCCGGCATTGAGCAGGTGCAGCGCCACATCCTTGGGGCTGTCGCAGAAGCACTGTATATAGACGTCCGAGTGCTCGGTGGCCGTGCCGTTTAGCACCGCGCCCACCAGATAGGGGCGAAATGCGGCCAGGTCGTCCATCGCCAGCAGTGCCAACTGGCGCATCAGCGCCAGGATGCGCGGCTGGTGGTCGCCGTGGAATAGCGCCTGGTAGGCGCGCACCTCATTCTCGATCATCTCGTTGTCAGGCAGCCATTCGCCGGCCACGCGCGCGTCGCCCAGGATCTGGCGGGCGGCCTTGCGTTTGGCCGTGGCGTAGTCGGCGCCATCTTCGGCGATCATGCGGGCTGCGGCCTGGGCGATTTCCTCGCGCAGACGGATGGGGTCGGAAGGCATACGTCGGGACATGCTGCGATGATACCCGCGCGGACGCAGTCGGGGCCTTCGACCCACGCGGTACAATCGGGACCTTGTTCAGTTGCCGCGCCACGCATCACGCCCGGCGCGGCCCCATGCATTTTCCCGAGCTTCCATGCATATTCATATCCTTGGCATCTGCGGTACGTTCATGGGCGGCTTGGCTGTCCTGGCCCGCCAGGCGGGGCACCGCGTGACTGGCTGCGACGCCAATGTCTATCCGCCCATGAGCACCCAGCTCGAAGCCCAGGGCATCGACCTGATCGAGGGGTTCGACCCCGACCAGCTTTCGCTGAAGCCGGACCTGTTCGTGATCGGCAATGTGGTCTCGCGCGGCAATCCGCTGATGGAAGCGATCCTGAACCGCAACCTGCCGTACGTTTCGGGGCCGCAGTGGCTCGGCGAGCACGTGCTCAATGGCAAGTGGACGCTGGCCGTGGCTGGCACGCATGGCAAGACCACGACCACGTCGATGCTGGCGTGGATTCTGGAAGACGCCGGCTACAACCCCGGCTTTCTGGTGGGCGGGGTGCCGCAGAACTTCGGCATTTCGGCGCGCCTGACGGAATCGGACTTCTTCGTTATCGAGGCCGACGAGTACGACACCGCGTTCTTCGACAAGCGCAGCAAGTTCGTCCACTACCGTCCGCGTACGGCGATCCTCAACAACCTTGAGTACGATCACGCCGACATCTTCCCGGATCTGACCGCGATCGAGGCCCAATTCCATCATCTGGTGCGCACCGTGCCGGGCGAAGGACGATTGGTCGTCAACGGCCAGGAGCCCGCACTGGCACGCGTGCTGGAGCGCGGCTGCTGGAGCGAAGTGGAGCAGTTCGGCGTGGGCGACTGGAGCGAGACCGATCCGAAGACCGCCGCGCCGGAGGGCAAGGATGCCTTCGACATCTGGTTCCGCGAGGCGCTGCAGGGCACGCTGGTCTGGGACCTTCAGGGTACCCACAACCGCCTGAACGCCATCGCCGCGATTGCCGCCGCGCGCCACGTGGGCGTGCCGCCGGCGCAGGCGATCGAGTCGCTTGGCCGTTTCTCCAACGTCAAGCGCCGGATGGAAGTACGCGGCGTGGCGGGTGGTGTGACGGTCTACGACGACTTCGCGCACCATCCCACGGCCATCCAGACCACTGTCGACGGGCTGCGCCGCCGGGTGGGCGACGCACGCATCCTCGCCGTACTGGAGCCGCGTTCGAACACCATGAAGCTTGGCGTGATGGCTGCTCAATTGCCGGCCAGCCTGCGCGAGGCTGACCTTGTGTTTGGATATGGCGCGCCCTCGGGCAAGGACGCGCTGGGGTGGAACCTGGCCGAAGCGCTGGCCCCCCTCGGCAAGAAGGCCGCGGCGTTCCAGGACCTCGGCACGCTGGTGGAAGCCGTGCGCGCTGCCGCCCAGCCCGGCGACCAGGTGCTCGTGATGAGCAACGGCGGCTTCGGCGGGGTACATCAGAAACTGCTCGACGCGCTCGGCGCGAAGTCCTGACCGGGAATCCACATGCTGCTGTACCTGCACGGTTTCCGTTCCTCGCCGCAGTCGTTCAAGTCGCGGGTCGTGCAGGACCGGATGCGCGCCTGGGGCTTGGAGAAGTATTTCGCCTGTCCGATGCTCAATGTCTCGCCCTCGCTGGCGATTGCCCAGGCTGAAGCCGCGATCCGTGGCGCGCGTGCCGGCGGCGAAACCGACATCGCCATCATCGGTTCGTCGCTGGGCGGGTTCTACGCGCGCTGGCTGGCGGAAAAACACGGCTGCCGCGCCGTGCTGCTGAATCCGGCGATTCACCCGTGGACCGATCTGGAGCGCTATCTGGGCGAGCAGCCGCTTTATCACGGCGGCGGCTCGGTGGTGGTCGAACGCAAGCACCTGCAGGAACTGCTGGACCTGCGCGTGGACGCGATCACCAGACCCGAGCGCTACTACCTGCTGGCCGCCACCGGCGACGAAGTGCTCGATTATCGCGAGATGATCGCGGCCTGTCCGGGCGCGCGCATCCGGGTCATCGAGGGCAGCGATCACGGCATCAGCGAGTTCGAGGAATACGTCGACGACGTACTGGCTTTCTGTGGCTATACCCCCAACGGAAAGACCGTGGCATGAGTGGCGTAACAGGGATGCAAAAGCTGCGTGCGGCATGGCACGCGCATCTGCCGTATGACGCGTCGATTCCGCTGAACCAGCGCCGCTGGATCACTGGTGAAGGCTCGCTGACAGCTCGGCTGATGTCGGCGTCCGCCGCCTTTCGCGTGCGGCGACTGGCGCAGGCGCCGCAGTTGCCGTTCGCCGATGAATGGCGGGCGCTCGGCCTGATCCGTCCGCTGCCGGCCATCACGCGCGAAGTGCTGCTGATCTGCGACGAGACGCCAGCCGTATTCGCTCACACGATCGTCGACCCCCGGTACGCGCGGCGCGACTGGCCGTTCTTGCGCGGGCTGGGCAACCGGCCGCTCGGCGGCGCGCTGTTCGTCGATCCGCGCGTGCGGCGCGACCCATTCCAGTTTGCACGGCTGACCCCGTGCCACCCGCTGCGTCAGGCGCTGCAGCGGGTATTGCCGGCGCTGTCGTCGGAGCCGATGTTGCCCGCGCGGCGGTCGGTGTTCCGGCGTGGCGGCGGCGCCATGCTCGTGACGGAGGTCTTCTTGCCGGACCTGCTGACACGGGCAGCGCCTGAGAACACCGGCGCGGGCGGCACCAGACTGCCCCGCCGTATCGACACACATCACACACCATCCAAGCAGGAAGAGAGACCCGAATCATGAAATTGCAGGGACGCGTAGCGATCATCACCGGCGCCGCCGCCGGCATCGGTTTTGCCACCGCCGAACGTTTCGCCGCCGAAGGCGCGAAGCTCATCATGTGCGATGTGCAGGAGGCGCGCGTGCGCGAGGCCGCCGAGCGGCTGGCCGCCAAGGGCGCGCAGGTCGAGGCGCACAAGGTTGACGTCACGCGCCGCGACGAGGTCGATGCCATGGTGGCAGCCACGCTGGCCCGCCACGGTCGCATCGATGTTCTCGTCAACAACGCCGGCATCACCAAGGACGCACGCCTCGCCAAGATGACCGAGGCACAGTTCGATGCGGTCATCGACGTCAACCTGAAGGGCGTGTTCAACTGCTCACAGGCCGTGGCCAGCATCATGTCCGAGCAGGGCAGCGGCGTGATCCTGAATGCATCGAGCGTGGTTGGCCTGTATGGCAACTTCGGCCAGACCAATTACGCGGCTTCCAAGTTCGGCGTGATCGGCTTCACCAAGACCTGGGCGCGCGAGCTGGGTCCGAAGGGCGTGCGCGTGAATGCGGTATGCCCGGGCTTCGTCAATACCGAGATCCTGCAGACCGTGCCGGAGAAGGTGCTCGATGGCATGAAGGAACATTGCTGGATGCGCCGCCTGGCCGAGCCGTCGGAGATCGCCGCGATCTACACGTTCCTGGCCAGCGACGACGCCAGCTACGTCAACGGCACGACGATCGAAGCCAGCGGCGGCATGTCTCTGTAATCTGACTCCGAAATCGCATTAACCTGAAGCACCCCGTCCGATGCGGCCACGGCGGCCGCGACGGCCGCGGCGGCGGGGTGCGGTATCATCCCCGGTCGAGTATCCGTCCGGGCATTCCTCATGCCTTGCCCGGCACTTCTGAAAGTCCAATCCAATGCAGTTGCTGTTCGAAGAAGGCGGCGAAATCCGCGCCGGCACCGTGCTCGCCCAGCAGGGCGAGGCCTACCAGGTCGAGTTGCCTGCGGGCAAGCGCACCAAGGTCAAGGCCAAGGATGTGCTGCTGCAGTTCGCCCAACCGTCGGCAATGGAGATGGTGCGGCAGACCGGCGAAATGACCGCCGAGATCGATCTCGACTTCCTCTGGGAATGTGCGCCGGCCGAGGAATTCGGCTTTGCCGAACTGGCCGCCGAATACTATGGCGCCGACGCTGGCCCGGTGCAGCAGGCCGCGCTGGCGATGGCGCTGCATGGCAATCCGATCTATTTCCGCCGCAAGGGACGGGGCCGCTACATGCGCGCGCCGGAAGACCAGCTCAAGGCCGCGCTGGCCGCGGTGGAACGCAAGAAGCAGCAGGCGCTGGTGCAGGGCGAGTACGAGGAGCAGCTCAAGGCGCTGACACTGCCCGAAGCGTTCCGCGGCAAGGCGCTGCAACTGCTGTTCAAGCCTGACAAGAACAGTCTCGAATACAAGGCGATGGATGCCGCCTGCACCGCGCTCGGCATGACGCCGATGCGGCTGATGGTGGCGGTTGGCGGCGTGGAAAGCCCGCGCGCGCTGCACGAGGCCAAGTTCCTGGCCGATTGTTTCCCGAAGGGCACCGGTTTCCCGGACGTCGATGTGCCGGAGCCGCCCACCGATCTGCCCGTGGCCGATGTGCAGGCGTTCTCGATCGACGACGTCACGACGACCGAGATCGACGATGCGCTGTCCGTGACGCGTCTGGGCGACGGCAAGCTGCGCGTGGGGATCCATATCGCCGCGCCGGGGCTCGGCATCCGCCGCAGCGAGCCGCTCGACGCCATCGCGCGCCATCGACTGTCCACGGTCTACTTCCCCGGCGACAAGATCACGATGCTGCCCGACAGCGTCGTGGACCGCTACACGCTGCAGGAAGGCCGCACCTGCCCCGCGCTGTCGCTTTACGTGACGATCGACCCGAACGGCGTGGATGGCCTGACCATCGTCGGCAGTGAGACGCGCGCCGAGCAGGTGCCGATTGCCGCGAACCTGCGGCACAACCTGCTCGACGACATCGTGACGGAAGCTGCGCTGGCCGCGGGCACGGGCGACTATCCGTTCCGCGATGAACTGACCGAGCTGTACCGGCTGGCCAACCACCTGCATGACGAGCGTCAGCGCGCGCGTCTTGCCAGCGGCCTGCGCCCGGAGGCGCACAACCGCGCCGATTTCAATTTCTACATCGATCAGATCGAGGGTGGCGGCGAGCGCGTGCGTATCGAGCAGCGCCGCCGTGGCTCGCCGCTGGACCAGATCGTGGCCGAGTTGATGATTCTGGCCAACAGCACGTGGGGCAAGTTGCTGGCGGACCACGGCGTGCCGGGCATCTACCGTACGCAGAAGGCGTGGGGGATGCACCGCACGCGGATGCAGACGTACCCCGCGCCGCACGAGGGCCTGGGCGTCGCGCAGTATGCGTGGAGCACGTCGCCGCTGCGCCGCTACGTCGACCTGGTCAATCAATGGCAGATCATGGCCGTGGCCCAGCATGGCGTGACCGCCAAGCTCGTTGCGCCGTTCAAGCCCAAGGACGCCGACCTGCTGGCGGCCGTGGCCGACTTCGAAGGGACCTATGCGGCCTACGCCGACCACCAGTCGACCATGGAGCGTTACTGGTGCCTGCGCTGGCTCAAGCAGGAGAATCGTGACCGGATGATGGCCACGGTGCTCAAGGATGGCGCGGTGCGCTTTACCGACATCCCGCTGGTCACCCGTGTGCCGGAGTTGATGCAGGCGGTGCGTGGCACGCAGGTGCTGCTGGAGATCGCCACGACGGACGAAATCTCGCTCGAGGTGTCGTGCCGGGTGCTGGAAGTCTTTGCCGGCGAGGGCGCGATGCCCGATGAGGATCTCGACACCGACGAGGAACTGGACGAGGCTTCCGCGGAAGCGGCCGCCGATGCCGCCGCCGAGGCAGCGGCTGAAGACGCCGTGGAAGGCGCGGCGGAAGGGGCCGATGCGGCGCCGGAGGATGCCGATTCCGAGGCTTCCGAGGGCGATCAGGACGACGAGGCGTCTGCGCCACGCGACACTGGCGCCAATCCGGCTGCCTGAGTCTTCGTTGAGTCTTCGGTAAACGGGTCGACTCCCTTACAATCGAAGCCTGTTCCGGCCGCCCCCCGACAGTGGGGTGGCCGGCGTTTCGATCGATTCCCGCCGCCGTCCGCCCATCCCAATCGTGAACGCCGTCTTTCCTGCTCCCCGTCTCCCGCGCCATCCGCGCGAATGGTGGCAATCCAGCAGCACGCTGACCAAGGCACTGGCCATCTCCGTGGCCGTGCACGCCCTGTTGCTGATGGTGCGGGTTGCAGCGCCCGAAGTGTTCGAGATCAAGCGTTCCGACCCGCAGCTCGACGTCGTGCTGGTCAATTCGAAATCGGCCGTGAAGCCGCGCAATCCGACCGTGCTGGCGCAGGCCAATCTCGACGGTGGCGGCGAGCATGACGCCCAGCGCGCTACCACGCCGCTGCCCGCGCAGACCGAATCGAAGGAGGGCGACCTCATCAAGATGACGCAGCGGCGCGTCGAGCAACTCGAGGAAGAGCAGCGCCGGCTGATGACGCAATCGCGCGAGGCGGCCCCCGCCGTGCGCAGCCAGCCGGTCAAGCCAGGCGAGCAGCGCTCCGACCAGCCCACGCGCGGCCAGGACGACCGCACGTCGAACGATGAAATGGCCAGGCTCGAAGCCGAGATCGGCCGCAATCTCGAGCACTACGCCAAGCGCCCGAAGCGGATGCAGTTGACCGCGACCAGCGCGCAGGGCGTTGACTACGCACAGTATTACGATCGCCTGCGCCGCAAGATCGAGACGCGGGGCACGAGCGATTTCCCGCAGCGCAACGGCAAGCCGATCTATGGGCAACTGATCCTCGTGATCAACGTGAATCGCCAGGGCAAGCTTGGCTACAACCGCGACGGCTACAACGTCGAGGCCATCGACGTGGCCAAGAGTTCCGGCGACCCGTCGCTCGACCGCCAGGCCGTGGCCATTGTGCGTGCGGCCGCGCCGTTCGGGGCGTTCACGGCGGAGATGCAGGCGAAGCAGGATATCCTCGAAGTCGTTTCCACTTTCAAGTTCACCCGCAGCGGGCTCGATGTCCGCCTGCAAGGCCGCTGATGACCGCAGACCAGAATTCCCAGCCCAACACCGCCGAACGTGCCGATAGCGTCGACCGCTACGTGGTGGTGGGCAATCCGATTTCGCACAGCCGCTCGCCGGCGATCCATGCCGCCTTCGCGCGCCAGACCGGCGAGGCGGTGCAGTATGACCGGCTCGAAGCGCCGCTCGATGCGTTCGCAGATACGATGCGCGAATTCCTGGCCGGCGGAGGCCATGGCTTCAACGTAACCGTGCCGTTCAAGCTCGAGGCGTATGACCTGGCCGATCGCCTCACGCCACGCGCCGAGGCTGCCGGCGCCGTCAACACGATGTGGATCGAGGACGGACTGATCCATGGCGACAACACCGACGGCATCGGCCTGGTGCGTGACATCCAGGACAACCTTGATGTGCTGCTCGAAGACAAGCGCATTCTGGTGCTTGGCGCCGGTGGCGCCGCGATGGGCGCGATGCTGCCGCTGATCGAATGCCGCCCGGCGCGCATCGTGGTGGCCAACCGGACCGCCTCGCGCGCCAGCGACATGGTCGAGGAATTCGTGGAAGCGGCGGACCAGTACAACGTGGAGCTGTGGGCCGGTGGCCTCGACGCGCTCGACGCGCTGTCCGAGGACGAGCGCTGCGATGTGGTGATCAATGCGTCGTCCAGCAGCCTGCAAGGCGAAGTGCCGCCCGTGCCCGAGCACCTGCTCGGCGAAGGCGTGCTGGTGTACGACATGATGTACGGCGCGCAGCCGACGGTGTTCCTGGCCTATGCGGCCAAATGCGGCGCGCGCACGGCGGATGGGCTCGGCATGCTGGTCGAACAGGCCGCCGAAGCCTTCTACAACTGGCGCGGCGTGCGGCCCAGCACCGCCCCCGTGCTGGCCGAGCTGCGCGCGGCGCTGCAGGCCGAAGCCGCCCGCTAAGGCGGCGTTGACGCAGCGTGGCCCGCGCATCCGCCAGATCGTCACCACGATCGTCGGCAAGTAGCGCTGGCGGGGCGAACCCGCTGCGCTGGCTGGCCTATCTGGCCGGCTGCCTGATCGTTGGCGTGGTGGCGATGCAGGTCTATTTCTTCCTGCAGATCGCTGCCTGGCAGGTCATCAATCCGTCGTCCACCACGTTCATGCGTGCCGAGCGCTGGCGGCTGTGCGGCTTCAATTTCTGGAGCTGCCCGGTGCAGCGGCAATGGGTGCGTTACGACGATATCTCGCGCAACATCAAGCGCGCCGTGATCGCCAGCGAAGATGCCGACTTCGTCAATCATCCCGGCTACGAACTTGATGCGATGCTCGATGCCTGGGAACGCAACAAGCAGCGTGGACGCATCGTGCGCGGCGGTTCCACCATCACGCAGCAGCTGGCCAAGAACCTGTTCCTGTCTTCGGAGCAGAACTATCTGCGCAAGGGCCAGGAGCTGGCCATCACGTGGATGCTGGAGCTCTGGCTCGACAAGCAGCGGATCTTCGAGATTTACCTGAATTCGGTGGAGTGGGGCGAAGGCGTGTTCGGCGTCGAGGCTGCCGCGCAGCACTACTTCCATACCTCGGCTTCGAAGCTCAGCGTGGGGCAGGCCGCCCGGCTGGCGGCCGCGCTACCGGCGCCCAAGTGCTTCGACAAGAAGCAGTACTGCGCCAACGTGCATGTGAACTTCCGCGTCAAGGCGTCGATCATCGCCAGGCGGATGGGCGCGGCAACGTTGCCGGACTAGGGGCGGTTCCCCCCCTCTCATGCTTGCGGGAGAGGGGACCAGGAAGGCTATCAGCTCAGCCAGCCCTTCCTGCGGAAATACACCAGCGGAATCGCAGCGGACACCGCCATCAGCGCAATCGCCCACGGATAGCCGGCGGCCCAGTCGAGCTCGGGCATCACCTTGAAGTTCATGCCGTAGATGCTGGCGATCAGCGTGGGCGGCATCAGTGCCACCGACACCACCGAGAACAGCTTGATGATCTTGTTCTGGTTGATGTTGATGAAACCGACTGTGGCATCCATCAGGAAGTTGATCTTGTCGAACAGGAACGCGGTGTGGTTCTCGATCGAGTCGATATCGCGCAGGATCTGGCGCGCTTCGTCCTGCTGTTCGGCCGACAGCAACTGGCTGCGCATCAGGAATGACACCGCGCGGCGCGTATCCATGACGTTGCGGCGGATGCGGCCGTTCAAATCTTCCTCGCGCGCGATGGTTTCCAGCACGTCGGCGGCGGCAGCATCGGTCACGTTCTCGGCCAGCACGCGGCGGCTGGCTTCCTCCAGGCGTTCGTAGATCTCCTCGATCGAATCGGCCGAATACTCGGCGTCAGTCGCGTAGAGGTCCATCAGCACGTCCTTGGCGTTGCGCACCGATCCCGGACGCATCCGGGCGCGCAGCCGCACCAGCCGGAACACGGGCAGGTCTTCATCGTGGATGGAAAACAGGACGTCGCGCGTGAGCACGAAGGCCACGCGGACGTTGCGCGAGGCGTCGTCCTCGGCCAGCAGGAAGTCCGTGCGGATGTGGATGTTCTCGTCCTCGCCCTCGAAATATCGTGCCGAGGCTTCCAGGTCGCCCAGGTCCTCGAGTTCAGGCAGGACCACGCCATAGGCTTCCTTGATCCACGCGAGTTCCTCGTCGTCGGGGCTTACCACGTCGATCCAGATGGGCTTGTGCTGCAGCAGCTCGTTGCGCTCGTCGACCTGCTCCTGGGCAAGCCGGCCTTTCTGCAGGACGAACAGGTTGATCATCCCTTGGATTCCTTGTTACTTGGCGGCGCCGCCAGGATGCGTCGATGCATCCCGATGGTGCCGCCGATTGCGCTGGGTCTACGTCGGAGACAGGCGCAGGCAAGGCTCACCAGCAGCGTGATCATGGCGCGGCCGGGCAAGCGTGATCGCGCTGCGACTCAAGGGCCGCTACGCGATGGCGTTTGCCTGCGATTTGCCTGGATATGGCTGGCAAGCCGGGGGAGGGAGGATCCGAACGCGACACGGCAGCCGGTGCGGCGGCCGCTGGGGGAAACGGAAAGACACTCACCCGCAGGTGTCTGCGGGCAAGGACGGCGACGGGCGGGGACTGTGCCCCACACGGATCGACGTTACGCAGCCCGCAGTGACATGGCATTCGACGGTGTCGCAACTTTGCCGCGGCAACTCGAACACCCGATGCTACTGCCCACGTACTTTCTCCGGGATTCTGATGGCCGCGAGTGTAGCCCAACGCGGGGTGGCTTGTTAAGTGAAATCTCGGCAGCGTTGCTGCTCACAAGCCGGTTCACATGCGTCGGCGCAACAGCGGCGCCAGCATGACCGAGGACAGCGCCGCGAACATCAGCACGATGGCCACGTAGTCCTGCCAGTGGGGTGTTTCGCCGAGAAACCACATACCGGAGAACACGCCTACCACGGGAATGAACATGATCGACAGGCTCGAGACCACCGGCGGCAGGCTGCGCGCCAGCGCGAACCAGACCAAATGGCAGTACGCGAAGACCACCACCGCGTTGTAGGCGATGGCGCCCCATTCGATCGCGGTCGGCATGCGCCAGCCACTCTCGAACAGCAGTGTGCCCGCGCCGAGGAATGGCAGCGTGATGGCCAGCATCCAGAACGTCATGGCGCCGATCGGCACGTCGGTGTGGGTACGCTTCATGAGCTGGGTGCCGAAACCCCAGCCGGCAGCGGCTACCAGCATCAGCAGCGTGCCGGCCGGGCTGCCGGTCAGCGCGGCAATCTCGCCCGAAAGCAGCAGGACCGTGCCGGCCAGCGCGCAGCCAATGCCGATCCAGGCCGACAAGGCAATACGGTCACGGAAGATCACCAGGCCCCAGACCACGGCCCAGATCGGCATGGTGTAGCCGAGAATTGCCGCACGGCCCGATGACAGCATCTTGACCGCGCAGATGGCGAACAGATGCCAGATCACCATGTTCGGAATCGCCAGCTTCAGGACCGTGCCCCACGCCGCGCGCGGCACGCGCAGGGAGTCACCACGGACGGTCAGCGCCAGCCCCAGCGCCACCAGCCCGCCGGCCATGCACAGCAGCCGGAAACCCATGGCCGGAAAGTGCGCCACGCCCAGCTTCATGATCGGCCAGTTAATGCCCCAGGCGAGGGTCAGGATGACGAGGAGGATGAGACCGCGGCGGTCGAGTTTCATGAATCGGGAGACAGGCGGCGTGCGGACGTCCTGCAACCCAGGCGTCGCCGTCGCTCTTTTTAAGCGGAAGCTGCAAACAATATCACGCCAACAGGTAAAATTGCCGCCAACGTCCCATATGCTGCAGTGCGGAACCTGTCCGGGTGCCGTTGCAGCCAACCGGTCGGCACCTGCCCGCGTTATGCTGTGTAGACACTGGTTCACAGCCGGGCCGCCGGCTTCACCCGAATTCCGAGCATCCCATGACTTTTACCGAGCAGCTGTCCGCCGCGTGGCAGCGTAACGATTCCCTGCTGTGCGTCGGGCTTGATCCCGACCCGGCCAAGCTGCCGCTGTCCATGACCGGTACCGGCGGCGCGATTTTCTCGTTCTGCCGCGAAATCGTCGATGCCACGGCCGACCTGGTCTGCGCGTTCAAGCCGCAGATCGCCTATTTCCACTCGCAGCGCGCCGAAGACCAGCTCGAACAGCTGGTCGAGTACATCCATGACGCGCACCCCGGCGTCCCCGTGATCCTCGATGCGAAGCGCGGCGATATCGGCTCCACGGCGGAGCACTATGCAATTGAGGCCTTCGAGCGCTACAAGGCCGATGCCGTGACCGTCAGCCCGTACATGGGCTTCGATTCGATGTCGCCGTATCTGGCGTATCCGGGCAAGGGCGTGATCGTGCTGTGCCGCACGTCGAATCCCGGTGGGTCTGACGTGCAGTTCCTGCAGGTCGACGGCAAGCCGCTGTACCAGGTGGTGGCCGAAGCCGCACGCGAACGCTGGAATACCAACGGGCAGATGGGTCTGGTGGTGGGCGCGACGTTCCCGAACGAGATCGCCAAGGTCCGGCAGATCGTCGGCGACATGCCACTGCTGATTCCGGGTATCGGCGCCCAGGGCGGCGACATCGAGGCTACGGTCAAGGCCGGCCGTACGGCCGACGGCACGGGCATGATGATCAATTCGTCGCGGGCCATCCTGTACGCCAGCCGCGAGAAGGACTTTGCGCTGGCAGCGCGAAACGTGGCGTTGCAGACGCGCGAGACGATCAACCGCTATCGTCACGGCTGATCCGCGTGAACGGTTTTCCCTTTCCCAGTCGTGGGAGAGGGGAGCAGATTCAGGCTTCGTTGCGAATCAGTTCCAGCAGGCCGCGCATCGCGTGTTCGGCAGCCTGGCGGCGGATCTGGGCGCGGTCACCCTTGAAGCGCTGCGTTTCCGTATGTGTGGTGATGCGGTTGCTCCAGCCGAAGCAGACCATGCCAACCGGTTTCTCGGGGGTGCCGCCGCCAGGGCCGGCTACCCCGGTGATGGCCAGCGATACCTGGGCGCGGCTGTTCAGCAGCGCGCCTTCGGCCATCGCCCGCGCCACTTCCTCGCTGACCGCGCCATGGTCTCGGATCAGTTTGGCCGGCACCCCGACCATCGTCGTCTTGGCTTCGTTCGAATAGGTCACGAAGCCGCGCTCGAACCATCCCGAAGACCCAGAAACATCCGTGATCGCGGCCGCGACTAGCCCGCCGGTGCAGGACTCCGCGGTGGCAAGCATGAGCGAGCTTTCCGATAGTGCGGCGCCGGCCTGGATGGCAAGCTGGTCGAGCAGTCGGCTGACGGACATAACGGCGGTTCCTGAAATTCCCGGGGTGTTTCGGTGTTTCTGCGTGTCAGATCGAACGCCACAAGGCGAACACGAGCAGCGTATAGAACGCCGCGAAGATGTCATCGAACATCACGCCGAAGGCGCCGGTAAAGCCCGGGCCCTTGAGCGTGCGATCGTAGTAGCGGATCGGTGCCGGCTTGACGATGTCGAAGAACCGGAACCACACGAACGCGGCGAACTGGCCCCAGAAGCCCGTTGGCATCACGAACAGCAGCACCAGCCAAAACGCCACGATCTCGTCCCAGACCATGCTGCCGTGGTCGTACACGCCCATGTCGCGTGCCGTACGCAGGCAAGCCCAGATGCCGATCACGAAGCCGCCGGCGATGATCCACAGCCAGGTGGTCGGATCGATCCACTTCGAGATCACGATGAACGACAGCCAGCCGAGCAGCGTGCCGACGGTGCCGGGGCTGACCGGCGACAGGCCAGAGCCGAATCCAAGCGCAATCAGGCGGGCCGGGTGGCCCAGCATGAACCGGCCGGTTGGCCGCGTGACCTTGACGGTCTGGCCGGCTTCCAGCGTGACGGGGTCAACGGGGTCGCTCGGCGCGGCCCCCGGGGGATAGGCGGACATCAAGGATTGGCTCGTCAGTCTTATAGGTTTCGGGGCGCACTTTCAGATATTTCTCCCGCGCGCATGGGGGATCATGACATGGGTTGCGTGCCGCGTGTCAGGGCGCGGCGAAATGATCGAACGAGGCGCCCTTGAACACGTAGGGATTGCCTTCGCGATCCACCAGGCGCAGGCCCGCCTCCGGTGTGATGGATCCGACATGCGTGAGCGGCAGGTGAAGCCGGCGCGCGATACCGGCGATGGTTTCGCGGGCGCCCACCGGCGCCGTGAAACAGAGTTCGTAATCGTCGCCACCGGCCAGCACGCAGGCGCGCTGGCATTCTTCCGGCTGGGCGCCAAGAATCTCCGAGCGCGGCAAGGCATCGACATCGACAATTGCGCCGACCGATGAGCGTTCAAGGATATGACCGAGATCGCCGATCAGCCCGTCCGAAATGTCGAGTGCCGCATGGGCCACGCCGCGCAGTGCCAGGCCCAGCGCCACACGGGGCGTCGGCATTTCCATCCGGGGACGGATCAGTGTGAAGTCGGGCTCGGGCAGCAGCCATTCGCCGCGGCAGTCGCCCAGGGCCAGGCGCGCATCCCCGAGCGTGCCGGAGATCCAGATATCGTCGCCGGGGCGCGCCGCGTCGCGCCGCAGCGCCTGACGCGGGGGCACGTCGCCGAACACCGTGATCGACAGCGTCAGCGGACCCTTGGTCGTGTCGCCGCCGATCAGTTCGCAGCCGTGGTCGTCGGCCAGCGCCAACATGCCGGCCGCGAATTCGGCAAGCCAGCCTGCATCCGCCTCGGGCAGCGCCAGCGCCAGCGTGAATGCGCGGGGTTCGGCGCCCATTGCCGCCAGATCGGACAGGTTCACGGCCAGGGCCTTGTGGCCCAGTGCGCGCGGTGAAACGTCCGGGAAAAAGTGCCGACCGCTGACCAGCATGTCGGTGCTGATGGCGAGCTGATGGCCCGGCCGCGCCTCGATCAGCGCGCAGTCATCGCCCACGCCCAGCGCGGCCTTGTGGACCGGGCGCGTGAAATAGCGTCGGATCAGGTCAAACTCGGAAAGCGCGGGGGAGGATTCGGGCATGACGGGGCGGGGAACCTGGGAGGAAACATGCCGCGGAAATTCCGCTGGAGACTCGGCTGGTAAAGCCCATCGGCATGGGGCATATTGTACCGAAACGCAAAGGTGCCCCAAACAAAAGGCTTATTGTGAAATACTATTTCACAATATAAAATGCACACTTCCAAAAGCGCCTACAGCGGAGACAGCGGGTTCGTGGAGCCGGCCCGCGCTCAATCGCCAGCGTTATTCAGTGCGGCTCCACCGATCGGAAGATGCGCAGATGACAAGCCCTCAGCAGTCCCCGTCCCAAGACGATCTGAAACAGCAGCAGCGTGAGGCGCTGCGCAAGGCCGCGCTCGAGTACCACGAGTTTCCCACCCCCGGAAAGATCTCGGTCACCCCGACCAAGCCGCTGTCGAACCAGCGCGACCTGGCTCTGGCCTATTCGCCGGGTGTGGCGGCAGCGTGTGAGGAAATCGTGGCCAATCAGGCCAATTCGTTCCGCTACACCGCGCGTGGCAACCTCGTGGCCGTGATCACCAACGGCACCGCCGTGCTGGGTCTGGGCGATATCGGCGCGGCCGCGTCGAAGCCGGTGATGGAAGGCAAGGCCGGCCTGTTCAAGAAGTTCGCCGGCATCGATGTGTTCGATATCGAAGTCGACGAGAAAGACCCCGAGAAGCTGGTCGACATCATCGCCTCGCTCGAGCCGACGTTCGGCGGCATCAACCTCGAAGACATCAAGGCGCCGGAGTGCTTCTACGTGGAGCGCAAGCTGCGCGAGCGGATGAAGATCCCCGTCTTCCACGATGACCAGCACGGTACCGCGATCGTCGTGGGCGCCGCCGTGATCAACGGCATGCAGGTGGTGGGCAAGGACATCTCGAAGGTGAAGCTGGTGGCCTCGGGCGCCGGCGCCGCCGCACTGGCCTGCCTGGACCTGCTCGTCGACCTGGGCCTGCCCATCGAGAACATCTGGGTGACGGACCTGGCCGGCGTGGTCTACGAAGGCCGTACCGAACTGATGGACCCGGAAAAGGCGCGCTTCTCGCAGAAGACTGACAAGCGCAAGCTGGCCGAGGTCATTGAAGGCGCCGACATTTTCCTGGGCCTGTCCGCCGCGGGCGTGCTGAAGCCCGAGATGGTGCAGAAGATGGCCGACAAGCCGCTGGTGATGGCACTGGCCAACCCGAATCCGGAAATCATGCCGGAACTGGTCAAGGAAGTCCGCCCGGACGCCGTGATCGCCACGGGCCGCACCGACTATCCGAACCAGGTCAACAACGTCCTCTGCTTCCCGTTCATCTTCCGTGGCGCGCTCGATTGCGGCGCCACGACGATCACGCGTGAAATGGAAATCGCCGCAGCACACGCGGTGGCGGAGCTGGCGCGCCAGGAGCAGAGCGATATCGTCGCGTCGGCCTATGGCATCCAGGACCTGTCGTTCGGCCCCGAATACCTGATTCCGAAGCCGTTCGATCCGCGCCTGATCGTCAAGATCGCGCCGGCCGTGGCCGAGGCCGCCGCCAAATCGGGCGTGGCATCGCGCCCGATCGAGGACATGGACGCGTACCGCCTGCAATTGCAGCAGTTCGTGTACCACTCGGGTACGCTGATGAAGCCGATCTACGCGGCCGCCCGCAAGGTGCAGAAGGAGAAGAAGCGCATCGTCTTCGCCGAGGGCGAGGAAGAGCGCGTGCTGCGTGCGGTGCAGGTGATCGTCGACGAGAAGCTGGCCAACCCGATCCTGATCGGCCGCCCGGCCGTGCTGGCTCACCGCATCGAGCGTTTCGGCCTGCGCCTGCGCATGGGCGAGGACTTCACGGTGGTGAACCCGGAGCACGACGAGCGCTTCCGCGAATACTCGGACGCGTACTACCGCATGATGGCGCGTGAAGGCATCACGCCGCAGTACGCCAAGCTGGAAATGCGCCGCCGTACCACGCTGATCGGCGCGATGCTGGTCAAGAAGGGCGAAGCCGACGGCATGATCTGCGGTACGGTCAGCACCACTGCGGCCCACCTGCGCTATATCGACCAGGTCATCGGCGGCACCAATTGCGTGTACGCCGCAATGAACGGCCTGGTTCTGCCCGGCCGCCAGATCTTCCTGGTGGACACGCACGTCAACGTCGATCCCACCGCCGAGCAATTGGCCGAGATCACGATCATGGCTGCGGAGGAGCTCAAGCGTTTCGGTATCGAGCCGAAGGTGGGTCTGCTGTCGCACTCGAACTTCGGTACGTCGGAAGCGCCGTCGGCACGCAAGATGCGCGACACGCTGAAGATCCTGCGCGACCGCGCGCCAGACCTCGAGGTGGATGGCGAAATGCATGGCGACAGCGCGCTCGACGAAAAGCTGCGCGATTCGCTGGTGCCGGATAGCGCGCTCAAGGGCGAAGCCAATCTGCTCGTGTGCCCGAATATCGATGCCGCCAACATCTCGTACAACCTGCTCAAGGTGGCGGCTGGCAACAACGTGGCGATCGGCCCGATCCTGCTGGGCGTGAAGGCGCCGGTCCATATCCTGACGCCTTCGGCAACGGTGCGCCGTATCGTCAACATGACCGCGCTGGTGGTCGTGGACGCGGCAGCCAAGGTCTGAGCGGACGAAGCGTTTCAGCCTTCTTGATGCAGTGCCAAAAAAGCCGGGTTCGCCCGGCTTTTTTCATGCCCGCATGATCTCGCTGCTTGCGAGGTTAGTATGCGCACACATATCGATAACATGTTGAAACAATTGAAGAAAACCGGCGGGCAAAGGCGCAGGGATTGATTAATGATGGACATGCGCGTAACCTTACGCCTTTGAATGCGGGCGTTCGCCTGAAGCGTGCGCCGGGCCTGCGAGGGGTGATTAACAGGTGCCGGAGTGACCCGCAAATAACATTTCGCCAACTTTTCGATAACGTGGGTTCCCGGATTTTGTCGAGTCAGTCGCAGCGGCAGTCACATTGGCAGTCCCTGAGCCTGGCCCGAAGCCTGGGCCACGTGCTGGCGGGCGCGGCGATATCCATCGCGCTGACTTTGGCGCCGCAAGGCGCTATGGCCAGGCAGTCGCCCGACGACGTGCAGGGGGTGGTGGGAACCATCGCCGCACAGCAACTGCCCAACGAGGCACGGCAGACGCTGGAGCGTATCGAGGCCGGTGGGCCGTTCCCGTATGACAAGGACGGTTCGCGCTTTGGCAACTACGAGCGCAGCCTGCCGCAGCAATCTCGCGGGTATTACCGCGAGTACACCGTCAAGAACAGCAATAGCCGGAACCGGGGAGCCAAGCGGATCGTTTGCGGTGGTGATCAACGCGCCGCCAACGACTGTTATTACACGGAAGACCACTACAACAGCTTCAAACGGATAACCAAATGATGACTGACATTTTCGGATTGGGCGACGCCCTTGCCGCCCGCGAGGAGCGCGGCGCCGGAGATGGCTGGCAAAGGGCCCACCATCAGGCCCAGAACCTATACGACAATGTGCTGATGATGCCGCGCCAGGATCTGCCGCATCGACTTCCGCCCGCATGCGCGCCCGCCATGGTGGCTTGCGATGACAACGGCACCAATGAGGGAGCCATGAACCTGTTCAAGACGGTGCGTCCAAACATCGTCCAGTCGATCCGCGCGTTCCGCGTGCCGGAGCTGGCCCAGGCAGCCGCCGCACTGAATCAGCACTTCCTCTATGCGAACTGCGCGGATTGCGCCAGCAAGGCCGAGATCCTCGAGCGCATTGCCACCGAATTCACCTTCCCGAAGCATTTCGGCAAGAATTTCGATGCATTGTCCGATTGCCTGACGGACATGATTTACAAGGCCGGACCGCAACCGGGCTTTGTGATCGTGCTGGAAGGCCTGCCGATCGCGCAGAAGTTCGACAAGGAAGCGCGCGAGGTACTGCTCGACGTGTTCCGCGATGCCGCCGAGTTCTGGGGCGAGCGCAAGGTGCAGTTCCGGGTGTTCTACTCGTTCGCCTGAACGGATCTGGCGGTGCTCCAGGCGCACGGTCGGCGCCGTGTTCCGGTCAAAAAAATGCCCGCTGTAAAAGCGGGCATTTTTGTTTGCGGTGCCGATGTTACGCAGCCGGCGGTACCGCTCCATGCGGCGTCAGCCGGTCGATCAGCTCGGGCAGGCCTTCGCTGAGGCTTGAAGCCACGTCGTCGGCCGACAGCCCGGTTTTCTCCGCGAGCGACTGCAGCGCACCCGTACCGCCCAGCGCGGAGGACAAATCCGACGCGCTCACGGCCTGGTTCGCGCCCGTGCCAATCCACGAATCGACTTGTTGACCCAGACCCGCTTGCGCCAGGACGTCTCGCAAGGCGCCGATGCCGCCCGCGGCCGCGCCCATCGCTTGCGCCGAATCGCCTGCGCCGCCCTGGCCGCCAAGCAGGCCGCCGAGCAGCGAGCCGAGATCCAGTCCACCGGCGGCCGAGGCACCGCCACCGGCAGCGCCAGCGCCACCAAGCAATCCGCCCAGCACACCGCCAAGTCCACCGAGTCCGCCCAGGCCACCGGCGCCCGCATCCGCACCCGCGGACGCCGCGCCACCGTCTGCCTCCTGGCCCTTGTGGCGCATCGCCATCATCGCCAGCAGGCCCAGCGCCATCATCATCTTGGGATTCAGGCCGCCTCCGGCCTGTTCGCCGTGCTGGCCGCCGCCCAGTTGGCCGAGCACACCGCCCAGCACGCTATCGAGTAGTCCCATGTTTGACTCCTTCTAGGTCAAAACCCGCCAAGGATGGCGTTCAGTGTCGCCAGGCAGGTCAGCCCGGCGGTTTCCGTTCGCAGAATGCGCGGTCCCAATGACACGCCGATAAAACCGGCTCGGCGTGCGCGATCTTCTTCTTCCGGCGACAAGCCGCCCTCGGGCCCGATCAGCAACGTCACGCCGCCGGCGCGCCATGCCTCGCGCTCGGCTTGCGCCAGTTCGGGCAGCGATGCCGATGCGCGTGGCGAGAGCAGCAGCCTTGCAGCAGTGGCCGGCACGTTGGTCAGCCATGACTCCAAGTTAGCCACGGGCGCCAACGCCGGCAAGCGATTACGGCCGCATTGTTCGCAGGCGGCCTCGATCAGTGCCTGCCAGTGCGCCTGGCGCTTGGTGGCGCGCTCGCCGGAAAGCCGGACGACGGATCTGGCAGCCTGAAGTGGCTGGATGGCGGATACACCGAGTTCCACTGCCTTCTCGATCAGCCAGTCCATCTTGTCGCCCCCGGCAAGCCCCTGGGCGAGCGTGACGGCGAACGGGGTTTCGGCTTCCGAGGCGTCGTGGGTGCCAAGCGTCGCACTAGCGTGGCGCTTGCCGATCTCGGTCAGCGTGGCCGGGTGGCTCCCGCCCTGGCCGTTGAACAGGGTGATGGCGTCACCGGGCGCCAGGCGCAACACCTGGACATGGCGCACGACGGCGTCGGGCAATTCCAATACGGTGTCCGCGGCGAGCGCCGCATCGACAAAAAATCTGGGTGGCATCAGGGAGTGGGTTTGGAATCCGGGGTCTTGGGCAGCGGCGTGGCAAAGCCCCAGCGGTAGCCATCGGGATCTTCGACCATGCAGTACCGGTCGCCCCAGAACTGGTCGGCGGGCGGCGTGACGCTTGCGGCGCCAGCGGCCACGGCCCTTTCGTACATCGCATCAACGTCGCCGCAGTAGACATAGAACGTTTGCGGGGCTTCCACGCCTAGCGACCGGGGTGTGCGTGCCGTGCTGCCCCACGCGCCCTCGGGCGCAAACATGACCACTAGCTGGCCTTCGTAATGCATCTCGGCGTGCATGGGCACGCCGTTTTCATCGACGACATGGCCGGCCGCGAAGCCGAAAGCCCGCGTATAGAAATCCAGTGCGGCGCGACCGCTGGCGACCGTCAGATAGGGCGTAAGCCAAGGCGTGTTGGGCGGTCTGGACATGATGATCTCCCGGATGGAACGAATCTCGTCCCCGCGCTGCGTGGCGCGAGGCGCGTCCGTGCATGTTACGCGGGACGGCTGCCGCTGTCGAAGATCGCCTGCACGTGTCGCGGATGGACGAACAGGGCGGGGTGCAGGTACGCGTGATAGGCCCGCAGCTTGTGTTCGAGCTGCCACTGCTGCAGGCGCGCCGCGATCTTGTCGGCGGGCTGCGCGGCGATATCGAGCGCGTCGCTGGCCAGCGCAATGCCCCACAGCGCGCCATAGGCCGGGACGAAGGTCGTCAGCGGCGCGACATGCCGGAACACATGCCGCAGCCGTGCCAACAGCCGCCGCGCCGTTTCCGGCCGATGCAGCGGCGGCCCCAGGTGCAGCGACATCGCGCCGCCGGGCGCCAGGCAGCGGCGCGCGGTTTGCAGGCCATGCGGGGAGAACAGGGCGGCAGCAGGGCTGCCGTCGTCAGCTTCGGTCAGGTCATAGACGATCAGGTCGAACTGGCGTCCGGCGCGCGCGAAGGCTTCCATCAGGCCAAGTCCTTCGCCGATCGCCAGGCTCAGGCGCGGGTCGCCGGGTTCGTCGAGCGCGCCCTGGTGGATGCCGCGCAACCACTCCCGCGCCAGCCGCACCACCTCGCCGTCCAGTTCGGCCACCACCACCTCTCGCATGGTGGGGATGCGCAGCAGTTCGAATGCCGATCCGCCGTCGCCGCCGCCCACCACCAGCGCGCTGCGCGGCGCGCCATGGGTGGCGGCCATTGGGGCCACCATCAGCTCGTGCTGGATCCAGGCGTCGGCTTCGGTGCTCATCACGCGGCCATCGAGCCGGAAGATCCGGCCAAAATGTGCGCTTTCCCCGATTTCTATCTGCTGATAGGGGCTGCAGGCGGCCGCTAGCAATGTGATTTCGCCTAGCGTGGTGCCCACGCCGGGTATCAACCATTCGGTCCAGGCCTGAGTCCCCCTTCGGAGTGCCGGATCCGTCCCGGGAATTCCCCCTGCTTCTGCTAAAATTGCGGTTTTCCCGCCGTCAGGTTCTCGCATGTCTGCCCTCGCCCATCCCGCCACAAGTCCTTACGCCAACCAACCCGTCAAACTGATGGCGGATGCCATCCGCGTGCTTGCCATGGACGCTGTCCAGCAAGCCAACTCCGGTCACCCCGGTGCGCCGATGGGTATGGCCGATATGGCCGTGGCGCTGTGGGGCCGGCATCTGAAGCATAACCCCGTCAATCCGCACTGGCCTGACCGCGACCGCTTCGTGCTGTCCAACGGCCACGGATCGATGCTGATCTACGCGCTGCTGCACCTGACCGGCTATGACCTGCCGATCGAGGAACTGAAGAACTTCCGCCAGTTGCACAGCAAGACCGCCGGTCACCCGGAGTATGGCATTACCCCGGGCGTGGAAACCACGACCGGCCCGCTGGGCCAGGGCATCACCAATGCCGTCGGCATGGCGTTGGCCGAGCGCCTGCTGGGCGAGGAATTCAACCGCCCGGGTTTCGACATCGTCAACCACCACACGTACGTGTTCATGGGCGATGGCTGCCTGATGGAAGGCATCAGCCATGAAGCCTGCTCGCTGGCCGGCACGCTCAAGCTGAACAAGCTGATCGGCTTCTGGGATGACAACGGCATCTCCATCGACGGCGACGTGGTGCACTGGTTTGCCGACGATACGCCGAAGCGTTTCGAAGCCTATGGCTGGAACGTGATCCGCGCCGTGGACGGCCACGACGTGGCTGCCGTCGACAACGCCATCGCGCTGGCCAAGGCCAGCGACAAGCCGACTCTGATCTGCTGCCGCACCGTCATTGGCAAGGGCGCGCCGAACAAGGCCGGCGGCCACGACGTGCACGGCGCGCCGCTGGGCGGCGCCGAAGTGCTGGCCACCCGCGAAGCGCTGGGCTGGACCCACGCCCCGTTCGAAGTGCCGCAGGACGCGTACCTCGCCTGGGACGCGAAGCCGAGCGGCCACGCGCTGGAAAAGGCCTGGGACGCACTGTTCGACGCCTACGCCGAAGTGCATCCGTACGAAGCCGGTGAGTTCAAGCGCCGCGTGCGCGGCGAGCTGCCGGGCGCGTTCGATGCGGCCGTGGACGCCTACATCGCCAAGTGCGAGGAGAAGGCCGAGACGATCGCTACCCGCAAGGCCAGCCAGAACTCGATCGAGGCACTGGCGCCGGTACTGCCGGAACTGCTGGGCGGCTCGGCCGACCTGACCGGTTCGAACCTGACCAACTGGTCGGGCACGCAGGCCGTTCGCTTCGACTCGTGGGGCAACCACATCAACTACGGTGTGCGTGAGTTCGGCATGAGCGCGATCATGAACGGCATCGCGCTGCATGGTGGCTACATCCCCTACGGCGCCACGTTCCTGACGTTCTCGGACTACAGTCGCAACGCGCTGCGCATGGCCGCGCTGATGAAGATCCGCTCGCTGTTCGTGTTCACGCATGATTCGATCGGCCTGGGCGAAGACGGTCCGACCCACCAGTCGATCGAACACGTGGCCAGCCTGCGTCTGATCCCGAACATGGATGTCTGGCGTACCGCCGACACCACCGAAACCGCCGTGGCCTGGGCGCACTCGATCCGCCGCGAGAACGGCCCGAGCTGCCTGATCTTCAGCCGCCAGAACCTGCCGTTCCAGAAGCGTGACGATGTCACGCGCGCCAACATCGCGCGCGGTGGCTACGTGCTGCGCGATGGCACGAATCCGCGCAAGAAGCGCCCGGATGCCGTGATCGTCGCCACCGGCTCGGAAGTCGGCCTGGCCGTGGGCGCCGCCGATGCGCTGGCCGTGGAAGGCGTGCACGTGCGCGTGGTGTCGGTCCCGTCGACCTCCGTGTTCGACAAGCAGGACGCCGCCTACAAGGCCAGTGTGCTGCCGGCTGGCGTGCCGCGCATCGCCGTGGAAGCGGGCGTCACCGATTTCTGGTGGAAGTACCAGGTTCAGGCCGTCGTCGGTATCGACACGTTCGGCGAATCGGCCCCGGCAGGCGTGCTGTTCAAGCACTTCGGCTTCACCGTGGAAAACGTGGCCGATACGGTGCGCGCCACGCTCGCCCAGTAATTCTCGCCAGCGCGGTATGCCGGCGCGAGGCGCCGGCTGCGGCGCCGGCCCCAGCTTTATCGCGATTGCACTCTAGGAGATAGACATGACCATCAAGATCGGCATCAACGGCTTTGGCCGCATCGGGCGCATGGTGTTCCGCGCCGCCGCCGCGAACTTCAAGGACATTGAAGTCGTCGCCATCAACGACCTGCTGGAACCGGACTACCTGGCGTACATGCTGAAGTACGACTCGGTCCACGGCCGCTTCGACGGTGAAGTGTCGGTGGAAGGCAACACGCTCGTGGTCAACGGCAAGAAGATCCGCCTGACCGCCGTCAAGGATCCGTCCGAGCTGAAGTGGGGCGAAGTCGGCGCCGACGTGGTGATCGAGTCGACCGGCATCTTCCTGACGAAGGAAGGCGCGCAGAAGCACATCGACGCGGGCGCCAAGAAGGTGATCATGTCGGCTCCGTCGAAGGACGACACCCCGATGTTCGTGTTCGGCGTGAACCACGAGACGTACAAGGGCGAAGCGATCATCTCGAACGCAAGCTGCACGACCAACTGCCTGGCCCCGGTGGCCAAGGTCCTGAACGACAAGTGGGGCATCAAGCGCGGCCTGATGACGACCGTGCACGCTGCCACCGCCACGCAGAAGACCGTGGATGGTCCGTCGAACAAGGACTGGCGCGGTGGCCGCGGCATCCTGGAAAACATCATCCCGTCGTCGACTGGCGCCGCCAAGGCCGTTGGCGTGGTGATCCCGCAGCTGAACAAGAAGCTGACCGGCATGTCGTTCCGTGTGCCGACCTCGGACGTTTCGGTGGTCGACCTGACCGTCGAGCTGGAAAACCCGGCCAAGTACGAAGAAATCTGCGCCGAGATGAAGGCCCAGAGCCAGGGCGCGCTGAAGGGCGTGCTGGGCTACACCGAAGACAAGGTTGTGGCCACGGACTTCCGCGGTGATGCACGCACCTCGATTTTCGATGCTGAAGCCGGTATCGCGCTGGACGGCACGTTCATCAAGGTCGTGAGCTGGTACGACAACGAGTGGGGCTATTCGAACAAGTGCCTGGAAATGGCACGCGTCGTGGCCAAGTAAGCCATCCTCGCTGAACAAAAAAACGCGCCCTCGGGCGCGTTTTTTGTTGCTCAGGCGGCAGGTGGGGTGACTGGTGGCGTCAGCGGCCGCGCATCGATAGCATCGCCATCGACGAGGAAGTGGCCACCCGCGACATGGTGGATCGTGCGCAGGTCGTCTTGGCCAGTAAAGTGCCAGCGGCCATTGCTGAAGACGCGGCCGTCGGCGTGGGCTGCGACCACTTCGCCGAGAAACAGATCGTAGCTGTTCTGGATCGCGGGTTCCGGCAATAGCCTGCATTCCAGCCACGCCGCGCAGCCTTCGAGCAGCGGGGCGCCGATCACGCTGCCGGCGAAGGTCTGCAAGCCGTACGCGGCGAACTTGTCGATGCCTTGCTTTTCCGTCAGGGCCCGTCCCGAACTGGAGCCTAGTGCCTGCGTGATATCGACCTGGGCGGCGGTGGGAACCTGCAACGCGAATTCGCCGCTTGCTTCAAGCAACTGGCGCGTCCAGGTGGACTTGTCTAGCACTACGGCCACCTTCGGCGGCGCGAAATCGAGCGGCATGGCCCATGCCGCCGCCATGATATTGCGTTGTCCATTGTGCGCGGCACTGACCAGAACGGTCGGGCCGTGATTCAGCAGGCGATAGGCTTTGGCGAGATCAACGTCGAGTCGGTGGGAAGCCATGGTTTGATCTGAAACAAGACGGGGCGGGCTGCGAGGCAGAATTGGAGCGCCTTCATGCACTATAGCGGGTCATGTAATTCAATGAACGGCGATTTTTGACATTATCTGTCTCAAAGTTGTCAAAAATCCGCGAAAGTTCGCGTTCAGTAATGCGAGAAATGCTGAATTTGCTTTTCGCTCCTGTTATTTTCTCTTACACTCGGAAGGATCTATTAATGTCTGATGTGCAGCCAGTGAAAGTGGTGGGGCCATCGAAGCGTAAGACATAACAAACCGGGCCTGATCATGGTGAACGTGGATACCAAGCTGCTCGTGATCTTCACCGAGTTGCTCAGCAAGCGTAACGCCACTTATGTGGCGGAAAAGATGCACATGACCGCGCCGGCCGTTTCGCACTCGCTCGGCCGACTGCGCGAAATCTTCGACGACCCCCTTTTCATTCGGGTGCCTCATGGTCTTACGCCAACGCCGCGCGCGCTGGAACTGGGCCCGAAGATCCGGGACATGCTCGACCTCTGGTCGTCGATCAACGAGGGGGATGCCGATAATTTCGATCCGGCCATCGCCACCGGCACGCTGAATATCGGTTTTGCCGCCGAACTTGGCGACACGGTTTTCAACCGCTTTGTCCTGCGCATCAAGCAACTGGCTCCGGATCTGCATATCCGCCTGGTCGAATCGCATTCGTGGGAAGCCGACGTCGCGTCGATGCGTGCCAACGAACTCGATCTGGCCTTTTCGCCGTTCCCGACCCGCCATCCCGAAATCGTCGAGGAAGTGGTGACGTCGCTGAACCTGTGGGTTTGCGCACGCAAGAATCATCCGCTCCTGAAGAACGATTGCACGCTCGAGCAATACCTCGACTGCAGCCATATCTTTATGGCGCATTCCGGTGGCGCGGGCCGTCCGGCGCCGGCACTGATTCCGCTGGACTACGCGCTGCAGCAGCGGGGTCTGAAGCGGAATGCCACGCTGACCGTTCATTCGTGGCGCGCCCAGGCCGAACTGGCTTCCCAGACCGACATGATCTTCACGGTCAACGCGCTGACCAAGGACATGGCCTGTGAAACGTACGGCCTGAAGGCCTACCCGCTGCCGGCAGAGCTCAATACGATGCTGGGCCTGAATATGTTCTGGCACCGCAGCCGCAATACCCATCCGATGCTGGTCTGGGCACGTGGTCTCTTCCGTCAGGTGGTTGGCGAGTTTCTGGGCCTGCCTGCGGCAGCCGCCGCCGCGCCGCGTAGCCTGCGCGTCGTGGCCGAGCAGGATCTGACGCAGGAGTAACGCTGTGTCGACCCAATAGAAAACCGGCGCCTTGGCGCCGGTTTTTTTTGCCTGCCGCTGGGCGGGTACCGCCGCGGGGTTATCGTCTCGGTCTGTGGGGGCAATCATCCTTGGTGCAGTTGCCATAGAGCGACAGGGCGTGTTCCTGCAGCGCAAAGCCGCGCTCGCGGGCGATGCTCTGTTGCCGCTGCTCGATATCGGCATCGAAGAATTCCTCGACGCGCCCGCAATCCAGGCACACCAGGTGATCGTGGTGCTTGCCTTCGTTCAGTTCGAAAATCGCCTTGCCCGACTCGAAGTTGTTCCGCGAGAGCAGGCCAGCCTGTTCGAACTGCGTGAGAACGCGATAGACCGTGGCGAGGCCGATGTCCATATGCTCATTGAGCAGGATGCGATAGACATCTTCCGCGCTTAGATGGCGCTGTTCACTGGTCTGGAAGATCTCAAGGATCTTCAGGCGGGGGACGGTCGCCTTGAGGCCGATATTTTTGAGGTCCGCCGGACTCGGCATGGGCGTGACTCCCTAGAGTACAATGTCTGGATAGTTGAATCATAAGGGTTTTGGCGGCAAATGTCGCCCCGGTGCCATGACGCGTACACGCCGCTCTCCGCGGAGTGACCAGAATGCGCCTGGCCGTGCCGGATGCCTCCGCAGTCTTTGGGGTGTGCCGGTGCCGGTATCTACCCATTCCCGTCTGGAAGCGAGATACATGCGTTCATTCCGTTCGTCCGCCATGCGCCCCGCGCTGGTGTCTTCCCTGCTGGCGGCGGCACTGCTGGCCGGTGCCTGTTCCGCCTACGACAGCACCTCGCGCAAGGTGGCTGATGCCATCACGCCGTATCGGATCAACATCGTCCAGGGCAACTTCGTGTCGCGCGAGGCCGTATCGCAATTGCGCGAAGGCATGACGCGCGATCAGGTGCGCTTCCTGCTCGGCACCCCGCTGCTGACGGACGTCTTTCACGCGGATCGATGGGACTATTACTTCTCTTTCCGTCGCGGCAGCCGGCCGGTCGTGCAATCGCGCCAGTTCACCGTGTACTTCGAGGGTGACAAGCTTGTGCGGTGGGTGGGCAACGAGTTGCCGTCCGAATACGAGCTTATTGCCGAAATTGACGGCATGAAGGCGGCGCAGAAGAATCAGACGCCAGGCAAGCTCATCTTTGGCGGCGAGGCAGCGCCAGCATCCGCGCCGGCGGCAATGCCGGCATCGGCGCCGGCTGCCATGCCCGTCGCAGCAGCGAGCGAACCGGCCGCCGCGCCGGTGGCCGTGGCACCTGCTGCCGCCGAGGCCGCTCAGCAAAAGCCGGCCGAGGCGCCAGCCAACGCGGCTTCGGACGTTCCGGCCAAACCTGCCAGCTAAACGCGGCGGCGGGTCCATTTCAGACACCCAAGCCGTCCGGTCGAATGCCGGACGGTTTTCATTCCGACATACCCAATCATGAAAATCGCCATTGCAGGGGCTTCCGGCCGCATGGGTCGCATGTTGATCGAAACGGTGCTCAATACCGACGGCGTGACGCTGGCTGGCGCGCTCGACGTGCCGGGTGCTGCGGCGCTGGGCCAGGATGCCGGGCTGTTTCTGGGCCGCGAGACGGGCATCAAGATCTCCTCTGACATCGAGGCCGTGTTCTCGGCCGCCGACTGCCTGATTGATTTCACCCGCCCCGAGGGCACGCTGGCGCACCTGGCGGTGGCCAAGCGCCTGGGCAAGAAGATGGTGATCGGTACCACCGGTTTCGATGCCGCCGGCAAGCAGGCACTGGCCGATGCCGCCAAGTCGATCGGCGTGGTGTTTGCCGCGAATATGAGCGTCGGCGTCAATGCCACGTTCAAGCTGCTGGAAGTGGCGGCCAAGCTGCTTTCCACGGGCTACGACATCGAGATCATCGAAGCGCACCATCGCCACAAGGTCGACGCGCCGTCGGGCACGGCGCTAGCGATGGGCGAAGTGGTCGCCAAGGCCATCGGCCGCGATCTCGACGAATGCGCGGTCTACGCGCGCGAAGGCCATACCGGCCCGCGTGACGCGAAGTCGATTGGCTTCGCGACGGTCCGTGGCGGCGATATCGTCGGCGATCACACGGTGATGTTCGCCGGCATCGGCGAGCGCATCGAGATCAGCCACAAGTCGTCCAGCCGTCAGTCGTATGCCGATGGTGCGGTGCGTGCGGCGCGTTTCCTGGCCGACAAGCCGAGCGGCATGTTTGACATGCAGGATGTGCTGGGCCTGAAGTAAGCCCGCAAGCACGCCCGGCGCGGCCCAGAGGCGGGCCGTTCCAGCCTTTCCGTGCGAGCCGTGGCGGACATACGCCACGGTTATAATCGTCTCTTTCGCATTTCCGATCCCCCCCGGTCGCCCGGCGCGCCAGTCGCCCGCGGACCGCTGCCCAGACCGTCGTCCCGACCATGCAAGACAAATATCTTCCGTCCGCCGTTGAACAAGCCGCCCAGCAGCACTGGCAAGCGATCGATGCCTACAAGGTGTCGGAGCACGCGGTCGGGCCCGACGGCAAGGAAAAGTCCAAGTTCTACGCCTGCTCGATGCTGCCCTACCCGTCGGGCAAGCTCCACATGGGCCACGTGCGCAACTACACGATCAACGACGTGATGGCGCGCTACCTGCGCATGAACGGCCGTAACGTGCTGATGCCGATGGGCTGGGATGCGTTCGGGATGCCGGCGGAGAACGCCGCGCTGAACAACGGCGTGGCACCGGCCGCCTGGACCTACGACAACATCGCTTACATGAAGAAGCAGATGCAGTCGATGGGCCTGGCGATCGACTGGTCGCGCGAAGTGGCGACCTGCAGCCCCGAGTACTACCGCTGGAACCAGTGGCTGTTCCTGAAGATGCTGGAAAAGGGCATCGCCTATCGCAAGACCGGTACCGTGAACTGGGATCCGGTGGACCAGACCGTGCTGGCCAACGAGCAGGTTATCGACGGCCGTGGCTGGCGTTCGGGCGCGGTGGTCGAAAAGCGTGAAATCCCGATGTACTACCTGCGCATCACCGATTACGCGCAGGAATTGCTTGGCGACCTCGAAGGCCTCGGCTGGCCCGAGCGCGTCAAGATCATGCAGCAGAACTGGATCGGCCGCAGTGAAGGTGTGCGATTCGCCTTCCCGCATGAGATCAAGGGCGCGGATGGCAAGCTGATCAACGACGGCAAGCTCTACGTGTTCACCACGCGTGCCGACACGATCATGGGCGTGACGTTCTGCGCCGTGGCCGCCGAGCATCCGCTGGCCACGCACGCCGCCGAAAGCAACCCGGCGCTGGCCGCGTTCATCGAGGAATGCAAGCACGGTTCCGTCATGGAAGCCGATATGGCGACCATGGAGAAGAAGGGGATGCCGACCGGCCTCAAGGTCACGCACCCGCTGACCGGCGAACAGGTCGACGTCTGGGTCGGCAACTACGTGCTGATGACCTATGGCGACGGCGCCGTGATGGGCGTGCCGGCGCATGACGAGCGCGACTTCGCGTTCGCGCTCAAGTACAACCTGCCGATCAAGCAGGTCATCGACGTCAAGGGTCAGGCCTATTCGACCGACGCGTGGCTCGAGTGGTACGGCGACAAGGAACACGGCCTCTGCATCCATAGCGGCAAGTACGACGGTCTCGGCTACAAGGCCGCCGTCGACGCCATCGCCGCCGATCTGGCCGCCAAGGGCCTGGGCGAGAAGAAGGTGACCTGGCGCCTGCGCGACTGGGGCATCTCGCGCCAGCGTTACTGGGGCACGCCGATTCCGCTGATCCACTGCGACAGCTGCGGTGTGGTGCCGGTGCCGGAGAAGGATCTGCCGGTGGTGCTGCCCGAGGACCTCGTGCCGGACGGCACGGGCAACCCGCTGGCCAAGGACCCGCGTTTCCTGGAGTGCACCTGCCCGTCGTGCGGCAAGCCGGCGCGCCGCGAGACCGATACGATGGATACGTTCATCGACTCGTGCTGGTATTACATGCGCTATACGTGCCCCGACGCTGGCACGATGGTCGATGCGCGCAACGATTACTGGATGCCGATGGACCAGTACATCGGCGGCATCGAACACGCGATTCTGCACCTGTTGTACGCACGCTTCTGGACCAAGGTCATGCGTGACATGGGCCTGGTCAAGTTCGACGAGCCGTTCACGAACCTGCTCACGCAGGGTATGGTGCTCAACGAGACGTTCTACCGCGAGGACGCCTCCGGCAAGAAGACCTGGTACAACCCGGCCGATGTGGACGTGCAGACCGACGAGCGTGGCCGCCCGGCTGGCGCCACGGCGAAGGCTGACGGTCAGCCGGTGGTGATTGGCGGCATCGAGAAGATGTCGAAGTCGAAGAACAACGGCATCGACCCGCAGGCGCTGATCGACCAGTACGGCGCCGATACCGCACGCCTGTTCGTGATGTTCGCCGCGCCGCCCGAGCAGCAGCTCGAATGGAGCGGTTCGGGCGTGGAGGGCGCGTCGCGCTTCCTGCGCCGTGTGTGGAACTACGGCTACGCGAACGCCCAGGCGATCCGCGATGGCGCCGGCACCGCACCCACGGCCGATGATGCTGCGCTGCGCCGCGAGATCCACACCGTGCTCAAGCAGGCCAACTACGATTACGAGCGCATCCAGTACAACACCGTGGTGTCCGCCACGATGAAGATGCTGAACGCGCTGGAAGATGCGAAGACCGCTTCGCCGGCCGGGCGCCGTGAAGGCTTCAGCGTGCTGCTGCGCGTGCTGTACCCGGTGGTGCCGCATATCGCCCACGGGCTGTGGCAGGAACTCGGCTACGCCGCTGAGACGGTCGACATTCTCGACGCCGCATGGCCGCAAGTCGACGAAGCCGCGCTGGTGCGCAGCGAGATCGAACTGGTGCTGCAGGTCAACGGCAAGGTGCGTGGCAGCCTGACGGTGCCGGCCGATGCTGACCGCGCCGCGATCGAGGCCACCGCGGCCGCCAGCGAGATCGTGGCCAAGTTCGCCGCCGGTGCCGCACCGAAGAAGATCGTGGTGGTGCCGGGCCGTCTCGTCAACGTCGTGCTCTGAAGCACGCGGACTGGAATCAGCAGACAGGGATAACGAATGGATCGACCGAACATGGGACGCCGCGGTTTCTTCGCCATCGGCGCCGCGGCAGCGGCGGCGGCATTGCTGGGTGGCTGCGGCTTCCATATGCGCGGTAACGCCGATTTCGCGTTCAAGCGGCTCTACATCGGCATTCCCGCGAATTCGCTGATGGGTGCGGATTTGCGCCGCAACATCCGCAATGGCTCGGACACGCAGATCGTTACCGACCCGAAGGAAGCGGACGCACTGCTCGACGTGCTGGCCGATACGCGGGCCAAGTCGATCCTCTCGATTACCACCGAGGGTGTGGTGCGGGAATACCGTCTGACCTACCGCTTTACCTTCCGCTTGCGCGATGCCAGTGGCAAGGAGCTGATCCCGCCGTCGACGCTGCTGCTGACGCGCGACCTGACGTACAACGAAGCCAACACGCTGGCCAAGGACTACGAAGAGCAGCAGCTCTATCGCGACATGCAGCGCGATGTTGTGAATCAGCTCATGCGCCGGCTGGCCTCGGTCAAGACGATCTGACGCGCCGGGTATCGGCGCGACTCAGGCCGACACAGGAAACATAGGGCGACAATGCAGCTCAAGCTCGACGGACTCGAGGCACATCTGAGGCAGGCGCAGGCCAAGGGCCTGGCGCCGCTTTACGTCGTTCACGGCGACGAGCACCTGCTGGTGCTGGAGGCGGTAGATCGCCTGCGCCGCGCTGCGCGCGAGGCCGGTTTCTCCGAACGCGACGTGCTGGTGGCCGAACGTGGCTTCCAGTGGGGCCAGGTCATCGAGGCCCAGCAGTCGATGTCGCTGTTCGGCGACCGCAAGATCGTCGAGTTGCGTATTCCATCGGGCAAGCCGGGCAAGGACGGCGGCGAGGCGTTGCGCGCCGTGGCCGCCCAGCCGTCGCCCGATGTGGTGATGCTGGTCACGCTGCCGCGCCTGGATTTCGCCACGACGAAATCGGCCTGGTTCCAGGCATTGGAGTCGGCGGGGGTGTCGATCAAGGTCGATGCCGTGGACCGCACACGGCTGCCTGCCTGGGTGGGCGAACGACTCGGCCTGCAGCAGCAGCGGGTGGAGCCGGGCGAGCCGGGGCGGCGCGCGCTGCAGTTCATCGCCGAAAAGGTCGAGGGCAACCTGCTGGCCGCGCATCAGGAAATCCAGAAGCTCGGCCTGCTTTATCCGCCCGGCGCGCTGACCTTCGACCAGGTTCAGGACGCGGTGCTGAACGTGGCCCGCTACGACGTGTTCAAACTGTCCGAAGCCATGCTCGGCGGCGACGTGCCGCGCCTGGTGCGTATGCTCGAAGGGCTGCGTGGCGAGGGCGAGGCTACGGTGCTGGTGCTGTGGGCGCTGACCGAGGAAATTCGCGTATTATCCAAGGTCCGGCAAGGCTTGGCGGGCGGCAAGCCGGCGGGCGTGCTGATGCGCGAACTGCGCGTCTGGGGCCCGCGCGAGCGGCTCGTACCACAGGCCGCGCAACGGCTGTCGATGCCGCAACTGGAAGCCGTGCTCGCCATGGCCGCGCGGCTGGACCGGCAGGTCAAGGGCCTGTCCGACCTGCCAGGCGCCGGCGGAGCGGCCGGTGCGTTACCAGCCGAGCCATGGGACGGCCTGATGCAGCTTGCGCTGATGATCGCCAGACCTGCATGAGGCCTCCGGGCCCCCAGGGTCCGGACAGGTGACCGGACCACCGAACCAGAACAATCGCCGGCAGCCGCGCCGGCGCATCGACATCGCGGCACTCATAGCAGACCGGGCACAGGCCCGGACACCATCATGACCGAGTTCGATCTCCACGCTTACATGACCCGCGTTGGCCAGCAGGCCCGCGCGGCATCGCGCGCCATGGCGCGTGCTTCCACGGCCGACAAGAACCGCGCGCTGCTGACGATTGCCGCGGCCATCCGCCGCGATGCGGACAAGCTCAAGGCCGTCAACGCCCGCGACGTCGAACGCGCCCGCACCAACGGCCAGGACGCCGCCTTCATTGATCGCCTGACACTGTCGGACAAGGCGATCGCCACGATGGCAGCCGGCCTCGAGCAGATTGCCGCGCTGGCGGACCCGATCGGCGAGATCTCGAACATGAAGTTCCGTCCCACCGGCATTCAGGTGGGCCAGATGCGCGTGCCGCTCGGCGTGATCGGCATCATTTACGAATCGCGTCCGAACGTGACCATCGATGCGGCGGCGCTGTGCCTGAAGTCGGGCAACGCCACGATTCTGCGTGGCGGCTCCGAGGCGATCGAATCGAATACGGCCCTGGCCGTGCTCGTGGCCGAGGGGCTGGCCGCGGCGGGGCTGCCCTCCGAAGCCGTGCAGGTGATCGAAACCACGGATCGCGCCGCGGTTGGTCGCCTGATCACGATGACCGAGTATGTCGACGTGATCGTGCCGCGCGGCGGCAAGAGCCTGATCGCCCGCTTGATGGAAGAAGCGCGCGTGCCGATGATCAAGCACCTGGACGGCATCTGCCACGTCTATATCGATGACGACGCCGACCTGGAAAAGGCCGTGCGCGTGTGCGACAACGCCAAGACGCAGCGCTACGCGCCGTGCAACACGATGGAAACGCTGCTCGTGTCGCGCCAGATCGCTGCGAAGGCGCTGCCGCCGCTGTGCCGTATCTACCAGGAAAAGGGTGTCGAGTTGCGCGTCTGCCCGGCAACGCGCGCCACGCTGGAAGCCGCCGGCTTCTCGGGCCTGGTCGACGCCACCGAAGAGGACTGGCGTCTCGAGTACCTGGCGCCGGTGCTGGCGATCCGCACGGTGGACGGACTGGACGCCGCCATCGCGCACATCAACACCTACGGGTCGGCGCATACCGATTCGATCATCACCGAGAACTACACCACCGGGATGCGTTTCCTGCGTGAAGTCGATTCGGCCAGCGTGATGATCAATGCCTCGACGCGCTTTGCCGACGGCTTCGAGTACGGCCTCGGTGCGGAGATCGGCATCTCCAACGACAAGCTCCACGCTCGCGGCCCGGTGGGCCTGGAAGGGCTGACCTCGCTCAAGTACGTCGTGTTCGGTCACGGCGAGATTCGTACGTAACCGGAGGCGGATCAGCACATGCTCTGGGTCAAGGCGTTCCATATCCTGTTCGTGACTTCGTGGTTCGCAGGGTTGTTCTACCTGCCGCGCATCTTCGTCAATCTGGCGATGGAGACCGATGCGGCCAGCGTAAAACGCCTGCTGCTGATGGCGCGCAAGCTGTTCCGTTTCATGACGATGCTGGCCGTTCCGGCCATCGTATTCGGCCTCTGGCTGTTCCTGGGCTATGGCATTGGCCGTGGCGCGGGGCAGGGGTGGATGCATGCCAAGCTGGCGCTGGTGCTGGTGCTGATCGGTTACCACCACGGCTGCGGCGTGCTGCTGCGCAAGTTCGAACGCGGCGTCAACACGCGCTCGCACACCTTCTACCGTTGGTTCAACGAACTGCCGGTGCTGGTATTGCTGGCGGTTGTCATCCTGGTTGTCGTAAAGCCGTTTTAAGCTGACGTTCCAATCCGTTCTACCGTGAGGTCGTGATGAGCAAGCAGGTCGAGTATTTTCTGGCGCCGCCTTCCCCGTTTGTCTATCTGGGACACGCGCGCTTTGTCGAGATTGCCAACCGTCACAAGGCCCAGGTGCTACTGAAGCCCTGCGATATCGGCAAGGTGTTCGCGGTGTCGGGCGGCCTGCCACTGGCGCAGCGCCCGCCGCAGCGTCAGGCTTACCGGCTGGTCGAACTGGAACGCTGGAGCAAGTTCCTCGGCATCCCGCTCAACCTGCACCCCACATTCTTCCCGGTTTCAGGCGATGCCGCGGCACGCCTGATCATCGCCGCCCAACTGGCCAACGGCACGGCGCGCGCGCTGGAACTGACCGGCGCGATCTCGCGCGCGGTGTGGGCCGACCAGCGCAATATCGCCGATGCCGCCACGCTGTCGCTGATCGCCGAGGAATGCGGTCTCGACGGCGCGAGCCTGCTCAAGGCCAGCGAGGGGCAGGCGGTGCAGGCCGCGTATGCGCAGAACACCCAGGACGCTATCTCCGCCAACGTGTTCGGCGCGCCGTGGTTCGTTTATGACGGCCAGCCGTACTGGGGCCAGGACCGACTCGATTTCCTCGACCGCGCGCTCGCGGCGGGCTGATCGGGGGACGGTCACCGATACCTTCCGTCCGCCATGGCGGACGTTTTTGTTTGCAGGATTTTCACGCCATGACCCAAGCCTTCTTTGTTCCTTGCCCGCGCGGCCTGGAACCCGCCCTTGCCGAGGAACTACGCGAAATCGCGCGGTATCCGGCCGTGGTGGCCGCCGCGCCGTTCGAAGTGCATCGGGAGGTGCCGGGCGGTGTGACGTTCTCGGGGGAGATGGCGGCCGCCTATGCCGTCAACCTCCACTCGCGCATCGCCAGCCGTGTGCTGCTGCGCGTGGCGCAGCGTGGCTACCGGCACGAGGACGACATCTACTCGCTGGTGCGTCAGCAGCGCTGGGAACAGTGGTTCTCGCCGGACGAGACGCTGCGTGTCGATGTCACGGCGCACAAGTCGCCGCTGCGCAGCCTGAATTTCACGGCGCTGCGCGTCAAGGACGGCGTCTGCGACGCAATGCGCGAGCGACTGGGCGCGCGTCCCAGCGTCGATACGGTGAGCCCGGATGTCCGTATCTACGCGCACCTGACCGAAACCGATTGCACCGTCTATCTCGATACCACAGGCGAGCCGCTGTTCAAGCGCGGCTGGCGCATGGAAAAGGGCGAGGCGCCGCTCAAGGAGAACCTGGCCGCCGGCATTCTGCGCCTGGCCGGCTGGACGGCGGGTCAGACCGATCGTCCGTTCTTCGATCCGATGTGCGGCAGTGGCACGTTCCTCGTCGAGGCCGCGCAGGTGGCGCTGGGCCTCGCGCCGGGCGCCGCTCGCACGTTTGCGTTCGAGTGGCTGAAGGGCTGCGACACCAAGGCATGGCAGGCGCTGCGCGCCGATGCACAGCGCGCGCGTGAGCAGGCTGCCGGCCGCGCCACGAATCTGGAGATCGCCGGGTCGGATATTTCCACGGACATGCTGTCGATGACCCAGGCCAACTGGCAACGCGCCGGCCTGCCGGGCGATGTGCAACTGAAGCAGGTGGATGCGCGCTTCGTCCAGCCGCCTTTTGCCGATGCAGGACTGATGCTGATGAACCCGCCCTACGGCGAACGGATTGCCGTGCGTGGCGATCGCCGGGGCGCCATGGAGGACGCGCCGCGCGACGAGGCAGAGGAAGCCGCCGCCAACCAGTTTGCCGCGGCGTTTGCGACGACGCTGAAGCAGAGTTTCTCGGGCTGGCAGGCGTGGGTATTCACTGGCGATCTGACGATGCCGAAGCGACTACGCCTGAAAGAATCGCGCCGCACGCCGCTCTACAACGGCAATATCGAATGCAGGTTGTTCCGGTTCGATATGGTGCGGGGCGGGAATCGGGAACAGAAGAAGGATTGAGCGTTGGCTCTACGCCTCTCTCCCGCGTGTGGGGGAGGGGCGACAACAATTGGTGCTTCCAATGTTGTCGAATCAGTCGCGCTTGTTCCGCCCCGTCATCAATTCCGGATTCCGCGTGAATTCCGCCAGAAAGCTCTGCAGGCTGACCACGGGTTCCTGCAGCATGTGGCGGGGCAGATCGAACAGCGCGTAGAAGTACTCTTCGTGACCTTCACAACGCTCGGCGGGCAGGCAGTACTGTTCCCAGTCCACGCAGGCCGGCGTGTACATGCCGTTGCCGGGCCAGAAGAACGGCACGATGCGACCCTCGCGCAGCCCTTCGATCAGCGCGGCCGGCGCCTCGTAGGCCTCTGCGGATTCCACCTGGCTCATCAGCCCCGCGCGCGTTTCGATCACCATCAGCGTGGCATGACCCTGGGCGGTCAGCAGCAGCATGCCCACCGGATTCGGATACAGGTAGTACTCGACAAAGCCATAACGCGCGGCCGTCTGGCGCACGCGGTCGGCCATCGCCGGGTCGGACAGGAACGAGTACGAATGGCGGGTCAGCAGGTCGCGCAGCGTGCGCGAGATCGAAGCGAAGTACTGCTGCTGGAGTGCATCGATTTCCTCGTTGAGCCGCGCCACCATATTCGGATCGTGCTTCTTTACGTAGCGGTCGATCAATCCGTGGTTGAAGCCCTGCACAGCGATGCTTTCGTCGGCCGTGCCGGTTAGCAGGATGGTCTTGCAGGGCAGGCCTTCCAGTGCCTGGCAGAACTCGAGACCGTCCATCTGCGGCATCGAGTAGTCGACCACGATCACGCCGGGCTGCAGGAAGCGCTTCACATCGTGAATCTGGCGATGAATGCGATCGACGTCGAGCTGCACCGTGCGGCGCTCGGACAGGAAAGTCAGGTCATCATGGGTGACGTGCACCGGCAGGAACGCCGGGTGCCGTGTGGCATACGCTTCTCGAATCCACGCGAGTGCCTCGCGCGGGTCGGTGAAGCTGACCACCGCGCGGGACGCATCCATCTGGAACGCCAGGCTGTCGATGAACGATTTGCTGTCGTCCACCAGCACCGTTAGCACGGGGTGATGGAAGACCGACAGATTCCTGTCATGCGAACTGAATGTCATGGTGCGATCAAATCTGCCGTCGGCGGTGGATGGTCTGCGTGGGAGGCCGGGGCTAGGCGAGTATAGCGCCGAACCCGCGCGCAGGAATCGAAATCCGGAAAACGAAACGGCCGGCGTTGGTTGCCGGCCGCACTCGTTCGATTTCGTTGATTTCAGGTCTGCGAGTTGTTTTATTCACTTCGCGGACCTGCCGCCGCTCGGAACCTTAACGGTAGATTAGTCGACCGCCTTGAACATGTCCTCGACCACCTTCTTGGCATCGCCAAACACCATCATCGTCTTGTCCATGTAGAACAGTTCGTTGTCCAGACCTGCGTAGCCGGCTGCCATCGAACGCTTGTTCACAATGATCGTCTTGGCCTTGTACGCCTCCAGGATCGGCATCCCGGCGATGGGCGATTTCGGATCGGTTTTGGCGGCCGGATTGACCACGTCGTTGGCGCCTAGCACCAGCACCACGTCGGCCTGGCCGAACTCGCTGTTGATGTCCTCCATCTCGAAGACCTGGTCGTACGGCACCTCGGCTTCGGCCAGCAGCACGTTCATGTGACCTGGCATCCGGCCCGCCACGGGGTGGATCGCATACTTCACCGTCACACCGTGCTCGGTCAGCTTCTCGGTCAATTCTTTAAGCGCATGCTGGGCACGGGCCACGGCCAGGCCGTAGCCGGGCACGATGATCACGGTTTCCGCATTGCTCATCACGAAGGCCGCGTCATCCGCCGATCCGGACTTCACATTGCGCTGCGCCTGCGCGCCCGCCGTTGCGCCGGCCGATGCATCCGCGCCGAAGCCGCCCAGGATCACGTTGAAGAACGAGCGGTTCATCGCCTTGCACATGATGTACGAGAGGATCGCGCCGGATGAGCCCACCAGCGAACCCGCGATGATCAGCATCGGGTTGTTCAGCGAGAAGCCGATGCCGGCCGCTGCCCAGCCCGAGTACGAGTTCAGCATCGACACCACCACGGGCATGTCGGCGCCGCCGATCGGAATGATGATCAGCACGCCGAGCACGAACGCGATGGCCAGCATGATCAGGAACGGCAGCCACGACTGCGACAGGAAGAAGATCACGCCGAAGCCGATCATGCCGATGGCCAGCAGCAGGTTCAGCCAGTGCTGGCCCGGGAACACCACCGGCGCGCCCTGGAAAAGGCGGAACTTGTAGCGGCCCGACAGCTTGCCGAATGCGATCACCGAACCTGAGAACGTAATAGCGCCGACGAAGCAGCCGATGAACAGTTCGATGCGGTTGCCGAGCGGAATCAGGTGCGAGCCAGCCGGCGTGATGCCGAACGCGGCAGGCTCCGCCACGGCGGCCACGGCGATGAACACGGCGGCCAGACCGATCAGCGAGTGCATCGCGGCCACCAGCTCGGGCATCTTGGTCATTTCGACCTTCTTCGCCACATAGGCGCCGATGCCGCCGCCGACCACCAGCGCGCCGAAGATCAGCGCCAGACCCGTGCCAACCGACGACTGCGCCGCACCTACCGCCAGGAACTCGTGCTTGATCTTGACGATCAGCGCCAGCGTGGTCACCACGGCGATGGCCATGCCGATCATGCCGAACGCATTGCCCTTGCGGGCCGATGCCGGGTGAGAGAGGCCCTTCAGCGCCTGGATGAAGCAGACCGATGCCACCAGGTACAGCAGTGTCACAAGGTTCATGCTGATGGCTTCCATCACGCACCTCCCTTGTTGTCAGCCTTCGCCTTCGGTTCCTTCTTCTTGAACATCTCCAGCATGCGCTGGGTCACCAGGAAGCCACCGAACACGTTCACCGCGGCCAGTGCCACGGCCACCGTGCCCATGACGCGGCCTACGCCGCCTTCGGTGAGGCCGGCCGCCAGCATGGCGCCGACGATGATGATGGCCGAGATCGCATTGGTCACGGCCATGAGCGGGGTGTGCAGCGCGGGCGTCACCGTCCAGACCACGTGGTATCCCACGTAGATCGCCAGCACAAAGATGATCAGGTTGATCACCGTGTGGTTAACCATCTCCATCGACTTCTCCTCCGTTGCTTTTGAATACTTGCTGATGCGCTTCGCTTCGCGTTGCGTCGGATCGAGGCTGCGAGATCTGGGTCCGCCGATGGCGGGTTGCAGTGCGGATGGCTCCCCGCGCTGCTGCAAGGTCATCGGCGGACCGGCGTCAGGGCGTGATGGCCTGGCGCCGGTGTCGGATCAGGCTGCCTCGCGGATGACCTGGCCGTCCTTGCACATCAGGCAGGCGGCAACGATGTCGTCCTCGAGATTCAGCGTATAGCGGGCATCCTTGTCGATGATCAGCTTGAGGAAGTCCAGCACGTTGCGCGCGTACAGCGCGGACGCATCGGCGGCAACCATGCCGGCAAGGTTCGTGTGACCGATCAGGGTGACGCCGTGGCGCTCGACCACTTCGTCGGCGACGGTCAGCGGGCAGTTGCCGCCCTGTGCCGCGGCGAGGTCGACGACGACCGAGCCGGGCTTCATCTGCTTGACGGTCTCTTCCTGCAGCAGCACCGGCGCGCGGCGGCCCGGGATCAGCGCGGTGGTGATGACGATGTCGGCCTGCGTGGCGCGCTGGTGCACCAGTTCGGCCTGGCGCCGCATCCAGTCGGCGGGCATCGGGCGGGCATAGCCGCCCACGCCTTGCGCGATCTCGCGCTCTTCGTCAGTCAGGAACGGCACGTCGAGGAATTTCGCGCCGAGCGATTCGATCTGCTCCTTCACGGCGGGGCGCACATCGGAGGCTTCGATCACGGCGCCCAGTCGCTTGGCCGTGGCGATGGCCTGCAGGCCCGCCACGCCAGCGCCGAGGATCAGCACGCGCGCGGCCTTGACCGTGCCCGCTGCCGTCATCAGCATCGGCATGAAGCGCTGGTAGTGGTGCGCGGCCTCCAGCACGGCCTTGTAGCCGGCGATGTTGGCCTGCGAAGACAGCACGTCCATGCTCTGCGCGCGCGTGGTACGCGGCGCGGCTTCGAGCGCGAACGCCGTGATCGCGGCGCTGGCCATACGCGCGTTGTTTTCGATATCGAAGGGATTGAGCATGCCGACCAGCACGGCACCCGGCTTGATCTGGGCACGTTCGGCATCGTCCGGCGCGCGGACCTTCAGCAGGAGTTCCGCGCCGAGCGCGTCGGCCGCGGAGCCGATGCGCGCGCCTGCCGCTTCGAACGCTGCGTCGGGAATACTGGCGCGGACACCGGCGCCGGCTTGCACCGTTACCTGATGGCCCTGCGCAACGTACTTCTTGACGGTCTCCGGGGTGGCGGCGACTCGCGCCTCACCTGCCCGCGTCTCGAGCGGGATGCCGATATGCATCGTCCATTTCTCCTTTTGATGGCGTCGTATCTGATTGGTCGGGCAGACGTCCTCGCCCTTGGTGTACCGCGTGCGGCGCACCATTTTTTGCGCAGCTTACCCGAAACTTACATTCGGTGGTGACTAGCCGGTCGGGGATTTGTGGCGTCACAGAGACTCATTCTTGCGCCTCATGAAATGACTTCTTTCATCGAGCGGCGATTGCTTCGCAATTCACCTTGATGGATTTGCTTCAGTGGCCTGCCCATTCTTGATGCCGATTTGACGCGCGGCTGCGTATCGTGGCGTCCACGTCTCTTTCGAGGCGTCTCTCCAAACGCACAACTGATTCCTCATGATCGCAACACGTCTGCTCACTTCGGCGCCGGCGGGACTGGCCGCTGCCGTGCTGTTCGCCATGCCGTTTTCGTCGGCCTTTGCGCAGGAAGCCTCTGCGCCCGTGGCCGAACCTTCCACGCCCCATACGTTCACGGCCAATGTGTCGCTGGTATCCGACTACCGCTATCGCGGCATCAGCCAGACCAATCTGCGCCCGGCCATCCAGGGCGGATTCGACTATTCCCACGCCAGCGGCTTCTACGTCGGCAACTGGAACTCGAGCATCAGTTGGCTCGAGGATGCCGATTCGTCGGTGTCATCGCCCGTGGAAATGGATTTCTACGGTGGCTTCAGGAACACCTTCAAGCTGTCGGACCTCGAGTTCAACTACGACGTCGGCGTGCTGGAGTACTACTACCCAGGTGGGTACACCACTACGCGCCCGTACACCACCGAGGTGTACGCAGGCATCGGCTATGGCCCGGTGTTCCTGAAGTACTCGCATGCGGTGACCAATCTGTTCGGTATTGACGACAGCAAGAACAGTTACTACGTTGACCTGTCGGCGAATGTGCCGCTAAACGTCTGGGGTCTCACGTTCAATGCGCACGTGGGCTACCAGGGCGTGGCCCATCACAGCGATGCGTCGTACACGGACTGGAAACTCGGTCTGACCAAGGACCTGGGCAAGGGCTTCTCGCTGGCGGTGGCCTATGTGGATACCAACGCGAAGGCATCGTTCTACACCAGCGCCAATCGTGGGCGATATCTCGGCAAGGCAGCGGCGTGGGCGTCGATCACCAAGACGTTTTGAGCCCATCATCTTTACGCGATGTTGATGACCCGCTCGCGGAATGCTGCGCCAAATTGAGATCGCTATCCCTAGCATGGATGTCATGTTCAACAGACGGTCCGCCAGACGCGGATCATCGCGACATGCGACAGTCTTCGAATCTCGCCGTGGCCTATGCGTCGGTGCCCCGACGCCGGATCGCTTCGAACGTGCAGTGGATTCGCCTGCGGCTTGCTGTGTCATCGGCGCAGGTCTTCATGCTGCGCCAGACATTGCATCGTGCTATCGGCAATCTTGCGCGCGTCTATGTGGTGGAGGTGGATCATCGCCACGGCGAGACCACGCTGCACGTGGAGGTGGGGCGCGAAGACCGCGAGGCAGCCATGCACGCCATCATGGCCGCGCTGCCCGCCGCCGAGTTTGGCGTGACGACGATGCTCGGAGACGACCATGCCACGCATTGAGTTCGCTCGCCCGCGCATCGTCGATGGGCTATGGCTGCCGATGGTCACGCCGCTGCACCACGGCCAGGTCGATTTCGACGGTGTGCAGCGGCTTGCCGCGCACTACGCGGATGCTGGCGTCGACGGTTTGATCGTGCTCGGCACGACCGGGGAGGGTGGCCTGCTGACCGACGTGGAACGCCTTCAGGTCGCCGCCGCCACACTCGAGGCCGTGCAAGGCACCGTGCCCGTGATCGCCGGGGTTGGTGGTGTGGCAACCCATGTGGTCTGCGAGCAGGTGCGTCGGCTCGAGCGGCTTGATCTTGCTGGCTATCTCGTGCCGCCGCCGTACTACCTGCGCGTGTCCGATGAAGGGATCGCGTGGCATATGCGCAGCGTCGCCAGTCATACGGCCAGACCGCTGATGTTGTACAACGTGCCGAAACGCACGGGCTGCACGATCTCGCCTGACCTCACGTGGCGTTTGGCCGCGCATCCGCAGATCGTGGCGCTCAAGGAGTGCGATGCGGCGGGGATGCGCGCGCTGGCAGGGCAGGATCGTCTTGACGTGTTCTGTGGCGACGACGCTGCCATGCTCGACCATCTGCTGCGCGGTGGCGCGGGAATCGTGCCGGCCTCGGCCCATATCCGGCCTGATCTGTTCGTGCGGCTGATTCAACTTGCCCGCACGGGGCGCGAGGAAGCGGCGCGCGCGCTGTTCCGGCAACTGTCGCCGCTGATCGGAATGCTGTTCGACGAGCCCAACCCAGCCCCTGTGAAGGCGGCGCTGGCGCTGTGTGGTCTGGCGCGTCCGGAGGTGCGTCGACCGCTGATGCCGGCGTCGAAGTCACTTGTGGCGAGGCTCGACGCGGCGATTGCGCTGCTGCCGCCTGTCGTCGCGCGGGAAGCCGCCTGAGCGGGCGCTGACCTGCGGGGGAAACTGGCGGGCGCTTGGGCCGAGGTGGCCCGAAAGAACCATCGCGCGATGCACGTTCGCACGGCAACCGGTAAAATGCCGGATTGCTTAAAAAATGTGCACCATGTCACGTGATTGGAATGCCAGCGTCACGGTAGCCGCCGTTATCGAACGGGGTGGCCGCTTCCTGCTGGTGGAAGAGGAAACCGCGGATGGTCTGCGTCTGAACCAGCCCGCCGGCCATCTGGAAGCGGGCGAGAGCCTGATTCGCGCCGTCGTGCGCGAAACGCTCGAGGAAACCGCGCATTCGTTCGAACCGCGCGCGCTGCTGGGCGTCTACACGAGCCGCGGCCGTTCGTCGCGCGATCAGGGCGACACCACCTATATCCGCTTCGCCTTTACCGGCGATATCGGCACACTCGATGCCGGGCGCCAGCTGGATACCGGCATCGTCCGTACCGTGTGGATGACCGCCGAGGAACTGCGTGGCTGCCCCGAGCGCCATCGCTCGCCGCTGCTGATGGCTTGCGTCGACGACTACCTGGCCGGCAAGCGCTTCGCGCTCGACATGATCCATACGCATCCGAGCACCGTGGCCGCGTCGATCGCGCCGGGCGACACCGCCGCACCGACGAATCCGCCGGCGCAGGCAGGAGCGGCATCATGAGCGGCAAGCGAGTGGTGGTGGGCTTGTCCGGTGGCGTCGATTCGTCGGTCACCGCATGGTTGCTGAAGCAGCAGGGTTATGAAGTCATCGGCTTGTTCATGAAGAACTGGGAAGACGATGACGACAGCGAATACTGCTCGACGCGCCAGGACTGGCTCGACGTGGCGTCCGTGGCCGACGTGATCGGCGTGGACGTGGAAGCCGTCAACTTCGCCGCCGAGTACAAGGACCGCGTGTTCGCCGATTTCCTGCGCGAATACTCTGCTGGCCGCACGCCGAATCCGGACGTGCTGTGCAACGCCGAGATCAAGTTCAAGGCCTTCCTCGATCACGCGATGTCGCTGGGCGCCGATACGATTGCCACGGGCCACTACGCGCGCGTGCGGCAGGCGGCCAACGGCAAGTTCGAATTGCTCAAGGCGTTCGATCACACCAAGGACCAGAGCTACTTCCTGCACCGCCTGAACCAGGCACAGCTCTCGCGCACGCTGTTCCCGCTAGGCGAGATCCCGAAGACACGCGTGCGCGAAATCGCCGCGGAAATCGGCCTGCCGAACGCGAAGAAGAAGGACTCCACCGGTATCTGCTTTATCGGTGAACGTCCGTTCCGCGACTTCCTGAACCGCTACCTGCCGACCCAACCGGGCCCGATGAAGACACCCGAAGGCAAGGTGGTGGGCGAACACATCGGCCTGGCGTTCTACACGCTGGGCCAGCGCAAGGGCATCGGCCTGGGTGGCAGCCGTGATGGTAGTGGCGATGCCTGGTACGTGGCGCGCAAGGACATGGCCAGCAACACGCTCTACGTGGTGCAGGGCCACGACCATCCGTGGCTGCTGACGTCGGAACTGAACGCTGCGGATCTGTCGTGGGTGGCCGGCGGGCCGCCAGCGGCGGGTGCCACGATGGCCGCCAAGACGCGGTATCGACAGAGCGATGCCCCTTGCACAGTGGTGGCAGCCGAAGGCGATGCGTTGAAGCTGTCGTTCGCGGAGCCGCAGTGGGCGGTGACGCCGGGGCAGTCGGCCGTGCTGTATGACGGGGATGTCTGCCTGGGTGGCGGGATTATCCAGTAAGGCGGGAAGGGTGCCGGCAGATTGGGCGGCACCGGAATGCAACACGGCGCGTCACACCTGGTGTGAAGCGCCGTGCAAGATCACACGTAGACAGCCGTGTGAGGGCGATCAGCCTCGCGGGGGCTCGGTGTCGATAAACGACTGGCGCTTTTCGATCTTCTCCTGGAACGCCACCAGATTCGGATGGCGGTCGCGCCATGCGATGTCCGGGAAACGGAAGTCCAGGTAGGCCAGCGCGCAGCCAACGGCCACGTCGGCCAGCGTGTAATGGGTGCCGGTGCACCAGGTCTTGTCGGCCAGGCCGGTCGACATCGCCGTCAGCGCGGCGTCGATCTTGCTGCGCTGGCGCTGCACCCAGCTTTCGCTGCGTTCGCTTTCCTTGCGCTGCGTGACCTCCAGGCGCGCCAGCAGTGCGGCGTCCAGCAGGCCATCGGCCAGGGCTTCCCAGCAGCGGACTTCCAGCCTCTCACGGCTGCCCTGCGGAATCAGGCGGCTGACTGGCGAGAGCGTGTCGGCATACTCGGCGATCACGCGCGAATCGAAGACCGCGCCGCCGTCCTCCATGACCAGGCAGGGCACCTTGCCGAGCGGATTGAACCGACCGATCGTGGTGTCTGGCGACCAGACGTTCTCCTCGATCATCTCGTAGTCAATTTTCTTCTCCGCCAGCACCACGCGCACTTTCCGCGCGTACGGACTGGTTTGGGACGCATACAGCTTCATGTTCTCCCCTTGAGCTTGTTATGAAGTGCATCGGCGCTCCTTGGCAGGCGGATTTCCACGCTGGCAGACGGGCCGCTTGCCCGATGCACTTCATAACAGGCTAATGGATGAGCGAGCGCGAGTATACCCGCGCCGGGCGCCGGATGCGCCACCAATGCGGCCTGGCGCACGGATGGCGGGACATTGGTCATGGCGTGCAGCACAGCGCCATGGTCCGATGATAAAATCGCGCGTTACGCTTTCCGCGGCCCCGTGCACACCAACGTTGCCCGGTGATCGCACAAATCGCGCCGTGCGGCGCATTGATCGCTTCGCACGTGCCTCGCCCCCCGCACCCGCCATGTGCGGAACGCGCCCATACCTCCCTTACTTCTGGTTGCCAGCATGTCCACGTCTTCCCTTTCGCCGCTTACCGCCCTGTCTCCCATCGATGGCCGCTATGCCGCCAAAGCCGATGCATTGCGCGAGTGGCTGTCCGAGGCGGCCTTCATGCGCAACCGCGTCAAGGTGGAGGTCAACTGGCTGATCGCGCTGGCCCAGGCCGGCCTGCCGGACGTGCCGAAGTTCTCGGCCGCATCGGAGGCAAAGCTGCTGTCGCTGGTGGAAAATTTCACCGAGGCCGACGCCGCCCGGATCAAGGAAATCGAGGCCGTCACGAACCACGACGTGAAGGCCGTCGAGTACTGGCTCAAGGAGCAGGTCAAGGGCAACGCGGAGCTCGAGGCCGCCAGCGAGTTCATTCACTTCGCCTGCACGTCCGAAGACATCAACAACACGTCGCACGGCATGATGCTCAAGGGCGCCCGCGACGGCGTGATCGTGCCGGCGCTCAAGCGCGTGCATGCGCGTCTGGTCGAGCTGGCAAAGCTGAACGCCGCCCAGCCGATGCTGTCGCGTACGCACGGCCAGCCGGCCAGCCCGACCACGCTCGGCAAGGAAATGGCCAACGTGGCCGCGCGTCTGGCCCGCGCCATCGAGCGTGTGGAGCGCGTGGAACTGCTCGGCAAGATGAACGGCGCCGTCGGTAACTACAACGCGCACCTGTCCGCCTATCCGACGTTCGACTGGGAGTCGTTCTCGAAGCAGGTGATCGAGACACGCCTGGGCCTGACGTTCAACCCGTACACGATCCAGATCGAACCGCACGACTACATGGCCGAGCTGTTCGATGCCGTCGCCCGCGCCAACACGATCCTGCTGGACCTGAACCGCGACGTCTGGGGCTATATCTCGGTGGGCTACTTCAAGCAGAAGACCAAGGCTGGCGAGATCGGCTCGTCGACCATGCCGCACAAGGTCAACCCGATCGACTTCGAGAACTCGGAGGGCAATGTCGGCCTGGCCAACGCCGTGCTGCGCCACCTGTCCGAGAAGCTGCCTGTGTCCCGCTGGCAGCGTGACCTGACCGATTCGACCGTGCTGCGCAACATGGGCGTGGCCTTCGGTTACAGCCTGCTGGCTTACGAGGCCTGCCTGCGCGGCCTGGGCAAGCTGGAAACCAACCCCGAACGCCTCAACGAAGACCTCGACAACTGCTGGGAAGTGCTGGCGGAGCCGGTGCAGACCGTGATGCGCCGCTTTGGCGTGCCCAATCCGTACGAGCAATTGAAGGAGCTGACCCGCGGCAAGGGCATCTCGCGCGAGGCGCTCCAGACGTTCGTGCAGGGTCTGGCGATTCCCGACGATGCCAAGGCGCTGCTGCTGGCGATGACGCCCGCCAGCTACATCGGCCGCGCCGTGGAACTGGCGAATCGCATCTGACGCCTGAGACGCGTTAAGAAACAAAAAGGGCTGGCCTGGTGCCAGCCCTTTTTGTTCTTGTCAGCCGTCAGGGTTGGGGCAGAAATTACCGCCGCGCGGTCAATTGCCGGCACATGTGACCCGGATGACGGGTTACGATCACCGGCATTGCGGCGGGTGCGACATCTGGTCGCTTCAAATGATTTGAACAACTTAATGAAGTTCGGCCGTTCCCAGCTAATGGGCGGGCCCCAATAATGCGAGGATTCGCTGCGACGGGACTGGCCGGATCTGCAACATTCACGTCGCGCGCACAACGAATGCATCAACGAAGGGATTGATAGACATGAGTTCCAAAGGCTCCATTCCGGCCGGCCGGCCCGCCGGATACACAGCCACCGCCATCGGTCTGCACTGGCTGATCGCCTTCGGCATCTTCGCCGCGTTCGGCCTGGGCCTCTATATGACCGGGATTCCCGGCCTGACGCCGACCAAGCTGAAGTTGTTCTCGTGGCACAAGTGGATCGGCGTGACGATCTTCATCGTGGCCGTGCTGCGCGTGATCTGGCGCGCCACCCATGCCGCGCCGCCCGTGGCGCCCGGCACGCCGGCCTGGCAGGCCAAGGCTGCTGCTGGTGCGCATCATTTGCTGTACCTGCTGATCCTGATCGTGCCGATTACGGGCTATCTCTACAGCTCTTCGGCGGGCGTGCCCGTGGTGTACCTGGGCCTGTGGAAGCTGCCGCCGCTGATCGAGGCCAGCGACACGCTCAAGCCGATCCTGAAGTTTGCCCATATCTGGCTGAATTACCTGATGGCGGCGATCGTCGTCGTCCACGCAGCCGCCGCGATCAAGCACCAGGTGATCGACCGCGATGGCACGCTCGGACGCATGATCCCGTTCCTGCGCTAACCGCTTGATCCATCTACTCGCACTGGAGTCAAAGATGAAACGCATGTCTCGCCCTGGCGTGATGCTCGTGTCGGCCGCACTGGTCACCGCCGGGCTGGCCGCCAATATCGGCTGGGCCCAAATCGACACCGCCAAGAGCTCGGTCACCGCAACCGCTCGCCAGATCGGCGTGCCGATGGAAGGCAAGTTCAAGAAGTTCGACGCCACGGTCGACTTCGATCCCGCCAAGCTGGCAACGTCGGCGGCCAAGGTCGAGATCGACGTGTCGAGCTTCGAGATCGGCGACGCGGAAACGACCAAGGAGGTCAAGGGTCGCGAATGGTTCGACGCTGCGAAATTTCCGAAAGCCGTGTTCCAGTCCACCAGCATCAAGGCTGGCGCTGCGGGCAAGTATGACGTTGCCGGCAAGCTGACCATCAAGGGCAAGACCGTGGACGTGGTGGTGCCGGCCTCGTACAAGCAGGACGCCGGCGGCCAGGTCTTCGAAGGCGTGCTGCCGATCAAGCGCACAGTGTTCAACATCGGCGACGGCGAATGGAAGGACACTTCCGTGGTCGCCGACGACGTGCAGATCAAGTTCCGTATCGTTACCCCGGTCAAGAAGGGGTGAGGCGCCAGCGGTCCCCGGACCGCCTGGTTCACCTGAAGTCATCCTTTTGCCGGTTTCATCAGACCTTCCTATCCAACCTCCAGACGGGAGACCTTATATGAAGATGCGCACCCTTTTCGCCGCTGTCGCGGCTGCCTCCGCCACGCTCGCCGCCGGTTCCGCACTGGCCAATGCGTCGACGTACAACATCGATCCGACCCACACCTACCCGAGCTTCGAGGCTGACCACATGGGCGGTCTGTCGACGTGGCGCGGCAAGTTCGAGAAGTCGTCGGGCGTCGTGACGCTGGACCGCGCCGGCAAGACGGGCTCCGTGGATATCAAGATCGACGCGTCGTCGATCGATTTCGGCAACGGCAAGCTCAACGAGCACGCAAAGGGCCCCGAAATGTTCGACGTGCAGGCCTTCCCGGAAGCCACGTACAAGGGCAAGTTCTCCAAGTTCAAGGGCGACGTCCCGACCGAAGTCGACGGCGTGCTGACGCTGCACGGCGTGTCGAAGCCGGTCAAGCTGGAAATCCGCGAGTTCAAGTGCATGCAGCACCCGATGCTCAAGCGTGAAGCCTGCGGCGCCGATGCCGTGGCCCAGATCAACCGCGCCGATTTCGGCATCGACTACGGCGTCAAGTACGGCTTCAAGCAGGACGTGAAGCTTGCCATCCAGGTGGAAGCCGTCAAGGCGGACTGAGCCTGCTGCAGTAGCGATGAACGTACAAGGGGACATTTCCAGCCCCATCTGAATGAGCCAGCCGTGTGCTGGCTCATTTTTTTTGGGGATTGCATACCCTACTCAAATACCGCAGGTGCACAGTTGTACGGTTTCGGGCAGCCACAGTACAATGGTTCGCCGCAGTCCCACCCCCGGGACGGCGTTCGCATCGGCCTGCGCCGATCGAACCCGTCCCCGCAACAGGTCACGCGCATCGCTATGAGCATTGGCTGCATTCCCTGAGTTGGTTGTCCGCCGCAAGGCCCCTTGCCTGAGCTGTACCCGGCCGGTGCCCATTGGCGCCACGGTGCGCAGCGTTTTTCGGATTTCCCCTGGCGCGATACCGTGTACTCCAAAACCCAAATCGATCCGGTAGTTAGCTTCCGCAACTCGCAGGGCGAGCAGGTGCGTGGCACGATCATCAATCTCCAGCGCAAGTCGCTGGTGATGGAAATCTACAATCCTTATTCCATCGTTCAGGTCAGCGAGGTATTGAGCGAACTGAGCGTGCGCATGGGCGCGAAAAATGCGTACCTGGGCAAGGCCGTGGTCATGAGTCTGGTGAATACCGGCCTGACCGCGGTGGTGTCCCTGACGCTGATCGACGAGTGGCGCGAGCTCACCGACGTCAACGATGCGCCCAAATCGGTGGCGCGCGAGGCCGAGCTGTTCGTGCAGGATTGGGACACACGTTTCAACATCCGGCGCGACTACCAGATCGTGGTCAACGAGATGCGCGCGTATCTCTCGGAAGTCTCCCGATGGGTCGAGCAGGTGGACCTGACCGAGTCGCTGCCGAAGCGGGAAGGACGCCTGCGCGAAGACGTGTTCTACGAATTGGCCACGCCGCTGATGGGCAAGGTGAAGGTCTATCTGGACTGGCTCGAGGACGAGGCGCAACGCGTCGATCCCGAACTGGCGCCGGTCCACCGCACCTATGCGCAGGCCGCGCTGCACCCGCTGCTGCTGCGCGCGCCGTTCGTCTATCGTACGTTCACCAAGCCGCTCGGTTATGCCGGCGATTATGAAATGGTGAACCAGATCCTCAGCGATCCGCAGCAGGGGCCCACCACTTACTTCCAGATCGTCAACACGGCGTTCCTGAAGGCGGCCGTGGCCACCGCGCACCGCAACCGGATCGA
>NZ_JWMB01000008.1:0-134931 GCF_000812445.1 Cupriavidus sp. SHE
AAGCCGCAGATGACCGCGGCAAAATGAAAACGGCGGGGCTCACGCCCCGCCGTTTTACCTTCCCGTGATGCCAGAAGGTGAGTGATTACTCTTCGGCGTCGGCTGTCTGCTTTGTGGTTGCGCGCGTCTTCTTGGCAGCAGCCGTCTTCGTAGCAGCCGTCTTTGTCGCCGTCTTCGTGGCGGCCTTCTTAGCCGGCGCCTTCTTGGCGGCCACCTTTGCAGGCGCCGACTCAGCCTTGGCCGCCGACTTCGCCGCAGGCTTCGCAGTCTTGGCCGCCGCGCCCGCCTTGGGTTCACGCGCCTCGAACTCGAAACCGATCTTGCCGTCCGGCTGCTTGACCAGGAAAGCCTTGAAGTTGCGGCCCGTACGCGACGACTTGAAGCCAGTCAGCAGGTCGGTCTTGCCATCCGTCAGCAGCTTGCCGATCTGCTCACGCGAGATTTCCTGCTGCAGGATGATCTTGCCGCTGGTGAAGTCGCACGATTTCGCACTGCCCACGGCGTTCTCGCAGACGTACTTCATCCCGTGCTCGTAGACCGAGCCGCCGCACTTCGGACACTTGCCGACCGGAGTCTGCTCGCTGAAGTCCACCGGTTCGCCATCGCCTTCGTCGTCGTTCTGGCCGAAGTCGAACTCCATCTTCCAGTTGCCGTCGTCATCCTTGGCCAACTTCAGGATGGCCGCGAACGGCCGACCCATCTTGCTGCGGAATCCCTGCAACGGGCCGATTTCCTTCTTCAGCAGCAGTTCCTCGACTTCCTCGATCTCGAACTGGCGGCCGCCAGGGATCTTGCTGATCGAGAATTCGCAGGCCGTGCAGGCGAAGCGGCGGTAGTTCTCCTTGACCTGGCCACCGCACTGCGGGCACGGCGTGTCGAGCGTCGCGTAATCGCCTGGAATCGTGTCGTTGTCGTATTCCTTGGCACGCTTGACGATCTGCTGCGTCATCTGCGCGATCTCGCGCATGAACTCGTCACGCTTGAGACGTCCGCGCTCGATCTGCGACAGCTTGTGTTCCCACTCACCCGTCAGCTCGGCCTGGGTCAGTTCCTCCACACCCAGCCCGCGCAACAGCGTCATCAGCTGGAACGCCTTGGCCGTGGGAATCAGCTCGCGGCCTTCGCGGACCAGATACTTCTCAGCCAGCAGGCCTTCGATGATGGCCGCGCGCGTGGCCGGCGTGCCCAGGCCCTTGCCTGCCATCGCCTCGCGTAGCGCATCGTCGTCCACGAGCTTGCCGGCACCTTCCATGGCCGACAGCAGCGTCGCTTCGTTATAGCGGGCCGGCGGGCGCGTGGTCAGGCCGACGGACTCGACCTTGTCGGTCTTGACCTTCTCGTCCTTCTGCACCGGCACCAGGTTGGCGTCCTTGTCGTCCTTGCCCTGCGCCTCGCGGCCGTAGATCACCAGCCAGCCCGGATTGACCAGGATCTTGCCCTCGGTCTTGAAGTGGTGGCCGGCAACCTCGGTGATCCGCGTGGTCACCTGGAACTCGGCGGTCGGGAAGAACACGGCCAGGAAGCGTCGCACGACCAGGTCGTACAGCTTCTGCTCGGGCTCGGACAGGTTCTTGGGCGCCTGCAGGGTCGGGATGATAGCGAAGTGATCGCTGATCTTGCTGTTGTCGAAGATCCGCTTGTTCGGCTTCACCCAGCCGCTCGACAGAATTTTCTTCGCGTGCGGCAGATAGTTCGGCGAGCTGTCGGCCAGCATGTCCATGGTCTGCTTGACCGTGTCCAGGTAGTCCTCCGGCAGCGCGCGCGCGTCGGTACGCGGGTACGTCAGCACCTTGTGCTTTTCGTACAGCGCCTGGGCCAGGCCCAGCGTGTTCTTGGCCGAGAATCCGAAGCGCGAGTTGGCTTCGCGCTGCAGCGTGGTCAGGTCGAACAGGGCAGGCGACTGCTGCGTCGACGGCTTGGATTCCTCGGTGACCGTGCCTTGCTTGTCACGGCAGGCCGCCACGATGCTCTTGGCTTCCGCCTCGCTCCACAAGCGCGAGTCGCGCGCCTCGGGATCGAACTCGTTCTTCTTGAACTTCGGGTCGAACCAGCGGCCTTCGTAGAGGCCCGCGGCGGCGATGAACTCGGCCCGCACCTCCCAGTAGTCGCGGGGGACGAAGTGTTTGATCTTCTCCTCGCGCTCGACCACGATCGACAGCGTCGGCGTCTGTACCCGGCCCACGGTGGTCAGGAAGAAGCCGCCGCCCTTGCTGTTGAAGGCCGTCATGGCGCGCGTGCCGTTGATGCCGACCAGCCAGTCGGCTTCGGAACGGCAGCGGGCCGCGTCGGCCAGCGGGAGCATTTCCTCGTCCTCGCGCAGCGCGGCAAACCCGTCGCGGATGGCCTGCGGCGTCATCGACTGCAGCCACAGGCGGCGCACCGGCTGCTTGGCCTTGGCCTGCTGGGCGATCAGTCGGAAGATCAGTTCCCCTTCGCGCCCCGCGTCACAGGCATTGATCAGTGCGGTCACGTCCTTGCGCTTGATCAGGCGGTTCAGCACCTTGAGGCGCGACTCGGTCTTGGCGATCGGGCGCAGATCGAAGTGCGGCGGGATCACCGGCAGATTGGCGAAGCTCCACTTGCCACGCTTCACCTCGTAATCGTCGGGCGCCGCGATCTCTACCAAGTGACCGACGGCCGAGGACAGCACGTAGTCGTCGCTCTCGAAATACTCGTCGTGCTTGGTAAAGCCCCCGAGGGCGCGCGCGATATCGGCGGCGACCGATGGCTTTTCCGCGATGATGAGGGCTTTAGACATTCAACGGGTCCTTGTGGCACCACTGCGCAAGGGCAGTGCGCGCCTCTTGAAATTCACGACAAACTATGTAAACAGCACGGCTGGGCTTTGAGGCGCCAATAATAAGCGCGGTTCGGACGACGGTGCAAGCTGATGCCGCGCCCAAACGCGGCACCACGCAACGCCGGCCGACTTCCTACCCAAGCAACCAGTCGAGCACTTGAGGAATCTCCGACGCCGTTGCCGGCATTGCGCTGCCACGCGCCAGCATCCGGTCCAGAACTTCCAGGTGGGGCAACACCGTTCCGTAAAAGTGCGGTGCCCCTCCGGCAATGGGCTGAATCAATACAGTAGGAAAGTTTTCGATATCGATGTCCTCACCCAGCCGATCGGCATGGGTTTCGATATCGACCCAAACAAAACAGTCGTCCGGATAGCGTGCCGCCAACGCCGCAAACCCGCTCACATATTCCTTGCAGGTCCCACACCAGTCTGCGCACAGGCACGCAACCAGACGGCCGCCTGGGCGCGCCGCCAAAGCCTGACGGATGCCTGCGAGATCTCGCTCGGGGAAGTAAACGGTCATTGCGCGCAAAAAATGAGACGGTTGCGATACCGCGGATCATGCCAGACGTCGGTAACGATTGCCGGCCATGCGTTCGACCGTCCCCCCAAGCTCAAGCTCCAGAAGCATTGTCGCCGCCACATGCGGCGCGAGACCAGACCGCTCGCACAACGCATCGAACGTGACAGGATCATAGGCGAGGGCGGCGCCGAACGGATCACCTGGCGCTGGCGCCGAATCGGGTACGGGTACCGGAGCGACTGAAGCCGCCCCGCCCGGATCGCCGAACTCCTCGAACACGTCGGCCGGTGTCTCGACCAGCTTGGCCCCCTGACGGATCAGCTTGTGGCAGCCTCGGGCCAGCTCGGCATGGATCGATCCCGGCATCGCGAATACCTCCCTGCCGATCTCGGACGCCAGCCGCGCCGTGATCAGCGAACCCGACCGCTCCGCCGCTTCCACCACCAGCACGCCGCGAGACAGGGCCGCGATGATACGGTTGCGGCGCGGAAAGTGGTTCGGCAACCCGGGCGTGCCCAATGCAAACTCGCTGACGATGGCACCGCCCGCGTCGACGATCCGATGTGCCAGAGCATGATGCCTGCCCGGGTAGACGATGTCGGCGCCCGTCCCGATCACTGCCACGGTGCCGCCCCGCCCCTCAAGTGCCCCGGCGTGGGCTGCGGCGTCGATGCCAAGCGCAAGGCCGGACACCACTGTCCATCCGGCATTGGAAAACGCCGATGCAAACGCCTGGGCATCGCGCGCGCCTTGCGTTGTCGCCTTGCGCGCGCCGACCATGCCAAGCGCTGGGCCGGCCAGACGGGCAGTGTCTCCATTGATATAGAGCAGCAGGGGAGGGTCGGCCAGATCGAGCAGCCCCGCCGGGTAACCGGCATCGGCCATCGTGACCATGGCATGGCGGGCATCGGCCAACCACGCAACCGTGCGGTCGATCAACGCCGACATGGCGGCATCCGGCGGCGCGTTCAATACACACGCCACCTTGGCATCCACCACTTCACGCAGGCTTGCCAGGTTCTGGGCGAGCACAGTCTGCGGCAGGCCGAACTTCGCCAGCAGGCGTCGTCCGGCCAGTGCGCTGACGCCCGGCGTCGCCGTCAGCCGCAGCCAGGCTGCGACCTCGGCGGGATCGCGAGTCGAATCGGTCATCGGCAACGATGCGGCGCGTGGCAGGGCACGCGCCCTGGTCAGCGCGGCGTCGAGGCGATATCGCCAACCTTCATCACGTTGGACGCGTCGGTCACCAGCGCGTACGCAACGCCCGGGAACACGCGATAGACATACGCGAGACCGTAGCGATCATCGGGCAACTCGATAGCGCGATTGCCATCGGTCGGATCGGCGACGTGGCCGCCATCGCTCGAGAGCGCCAGCACGTGGCCCGGCTCCAGACCGGCGTTGGCGCCAATGTTGAGCACCACGATCTGCTTGGCGCCGCCATAGCGCACGCCGCCATACACGGCGGCGACACGTCCCTCGACTTCACCATCGGGAGCATGCGGCACATAGCGGATCAGTTCGCGCTGCGGCTGCGGCAGCAGCAGCGATCCCGGACCGATTTCCTGCAGGGACTGGGTGGCCTGGACCGTGGTCACCGCGTTGGGGCCCTCGGGTCCGCGCGTCACGCGCACGCTGCCTTCGTAAGCCGCCTCGAAGCCGATTACCCGGCCGGTGACCGGATCAAGCACGGGGCTGGCCGGCCGGAATGCCTGCCAGTCGCTGCCGAGCGAGGCGTCGGCCGGCGCAATGCCACGCGCGTAGGCCATGTCACCGCGCCCCATATAGACACGGGCGTCGGGCAGAGCGACGATGCGCGCCGAGGTATCCACCGTGCCCTGGTCAACGACGAGCGGACGGATCAGGAACGGCTCGATATCGCTGGAGGCAATGCTCTGGATGGCCTCGCCGTCGCCGCCATTCCCGCGAATGCGCGGGGACAGGCGGACGTCGCCGCTGGCACCGCCCGGAGGGTTGGTGGACAGGTAGGCGCGGCCATCGCGCTGGACCAGATAAAGAATCTGGCCCGGATAGATCAGGTGAGGATTGTGGACCTGCTGCCGATTCATGCCCCACAGCTGGGGCCAGCGCCAGGGCTGGCGCAGGTACTGTCCGGAAATGCCCCAAAGCGTGTCGCCCGAACGCACCGTATACTGACTGGGCGCATTGGGCGAGAGGTCGGCAACGGGGATGCCCTGCTGTGCCGTGCGATCGGCCTCCGCAAGCTGGACCGGCGAGACGCTCAGGTCAGCGGCCTGAACCGCCATGGTCATCCCAGTTGTGATCCCTGCGACACTCAAGATGGCGAGGGTGAACGCGTGCAGCCTGCGGCCCGACGCCGCCTGTTCTTTGGTAAGATCGCGCATTTTCCTGAACCGGTCGGGAGAACGACCGGATTGACCCTAGGTAGAGCGTGCCTGCTGCGGCGCGCCTTGAATTTTTGTACTAGCGCCCCGATTCTGCATGGAAACCCCGGTCGCCGCAACGGCGGCCGGACCGTGGACAGCACCCGGCGTTGCGCCCGAGCATCATGGCAAAACTCGACATCCTCACCTACCCCGATCCTCGCCTGCACAAAGTGGCCAAGCCCGTGGAGGTGGTGGACGACCGCATCCGCCAGCTCGTGAAAGACATGGCCGAAACCATGTACGAAGCGCCCGGCATTGGCCTGGCCGCGACGCAAGTGGACGTGCACGAGCGCGTGATCGTGATCGACATTTCCGAGAGCCGCGACGAGTTGATGGTGTTCATCAACCCCGAGGTCACTTGGGCCAGCGAGAACCGCAAGGTATGGGAAGAGGGCTGCCTGTCGGTGCCCGAAGTCTATGACCGCGTGGAGCGCCCGGATCGCGTCAAGGTACGCGCGCTCGACGAGAAGGGCGAAGCGTTCGAGCTCGACGCCGACGATCTGCTCGCTGTATGTATACAGCACGAGATCGATCACCTCGATGGCAAGGTATTCGTGGAATATCTGTCGCCACTCAAGCTCCAACGCATCAAGAGCAAGCTCCAGAAGCGCGTGCGCTCGCGCATGTAAGGATGTAACAATCGCGCGGAAGCGGAAACGCCTCTGCTAAGGTTACAGCTTCCGAAGAACACATACGTACCCGGCCGCTATGCGGCCGGTGTCGTTTTCATTGCGGAATATCGTCATGACCCAAGCCCAGCCACTGCGCGTCGCTTTTGCGGGAACGCCGGAATTCGCGCGCGTCGCCCTTGAGGCCATTCACGCTGCCGGATTTCCGGTGGTCGCCGTGCTGACCCAGCCAGACCGGCCCGCCGGCCGCGGCATGCAATTGCAGGCCAGCCCGGTCAAACAGTTTGCCGTCGAGGCCGGCCTGGGCCCAGTGCTGCAGCCACGCTCGTTGCGCCGCCAGGGCAAGTATCCGGAGGAAGCCGGCGCGGCCGTCGACACGCTCGCGGAAATCGCGCCCGATGTGATGGTGGTGGCCGCCTACGGGCTGATTCTGCCGGCCGAAGTCCTTGAGTTGCCGCGTCATGGCTGCCTGAATATCCATGCCTCGCTGCTGCCGCGGTGGCGCGGCGCCGCGCCGATCCACCGCGCGATCGAGGCGGGGGACCCGGAGACCGGCATCACGCTGATGCAGATGGACGAGGGGCTCGACACCGGCGCGATGCTGTCGCGCGAGTCCACGCCGATCGGCCCCCAGGACAGTACCGGCACGCTGCATGACACACTGGCCGCGCTCGGCGGACGCATGATCGTGGACGCGCTGCGCCAGCTCGCCGCGGGCCAGCCGCTCACCGCCACGCCGCAGCCCGAAGCCGGCGTCACCTACGCGGAAAAGATCGCCAAGGATGAGGCACCGCTCGACCTGACGCGCCCGGCCACCGAACTGGCGAACCAGATCCGCGCCTTCAATCCGTTCCCGGGCGCCACGGTACAAGTGGGCGACACCGTCATCAAGTGCTGGCAGGCGCTGCCGCTGGCTGCCGCCACGAGCCTGCCGCATCCCCCGGGTACGATCCTGGCCGCCGACACAGCCGGCGTGATCATCGCCTGCGGCAATGGCAGCGCCCTGCAGGTCACCGAGCTGCAGAAGCCCGGCGGCCGGCGCCAGCCGGCGCAACAGTTCCTGCAGGCCATGCCGCTGCCACCGGGAACGCGCTGCCTGATTGCCGGCGCCTAGCGGGCACTGCGTGGCGAGCGTCGCAGCAATGTGACGCCGGGTTATCACAATGCGTAAAACGTCGCCTCCGGCATTGAATTTCCACGGTTCGCACCCTATCTAACCGTTATCGTGTCCACGCAGGGGCGTGGCACGCGACTGACAGACGATCTGGAGATCAAGCCATGTTCAACTGGGTCAAGACCTTCATGCTGATGGCCGCGATCACGGCGCTGTTCGTTGTGATCGGCGGCATGATCGGCGGACGCAACGGCATGACATTCGCCCTGCTGATCGCGCTCGGCATGAACTTCTTCTCCTACTGGTTCTCGGACAAGATGGTTCTGCGCATGTACAACGCGCAGGAAGTGGATGCCAGCACCGCGCCGCAGTTCTACAACATGGTGCACGAGCTTTCGCAGCGTGCCGGCCTGCCGATGCCGCGCGTGTACCTGATCAACGAGGACGCGCCAAACGCGTTTGCCACGGGCCGCAATCCCGAACACGCCGCGGTGGCCGCCACCACGGGCATCCTGCGGGTGCTCTCGGACCGCGAACTGCGCGGCGTGATGGCCCACGAACTCGCGCACGTGAAGCATCGCGACATCCTGACCTCGACCATCGCCGCGACGATGGCTGGTGCCATTTCCGCGCTGGCCAATATGGCGATGTTCTTCGGCGGGCGCGACGAGAACGGCAACCGCTCGAATCCGATTGCCGCCATCGCCGTGGCGATCCTGGCGCCGCTGGCGGCATCGCTGATCCAGATGGCGATCTCGCGGGCACGCGAATTCGAGGCTGACCGCGGCGGCGCGGAGATCAGCGGAGACCCGCAGGCCCTGGCCAGCGCGCTCGACAAGATCCATCGCTACGCACAGGGCATTCCGTTCCAGGCCGCCGAGGAGCATCCGGCCACGGCGCAGATGATGATCATGAACCCGCTCTCGGGCGGCGGGATCGCGAACCTGTTCTCGACCCACCCCGCCACGGAAGAACGGATCGCGCGCCTGATGCAGATGGCGCAGACCGGCACCTACCCGGCCTGACGCGCATTGCCACGTTTCCGGGGGCTCATGCCCGGTAACGGGTAAACTGCCCGCTGTGTTCCGTCAGGAGCCGGCGGGCTTTTTCGTATCCGCACGCGCCCGACGGCCCGTACCACCCGTTTTTTGCAGATTTCCGGTATTTCCCATGCGCCTGCCACCAGATTCCCTTGCCTTCCAGATGCTCGGCGCCGCCGCTGCAGTACGCGGCGTCCACGAAGGCACGGCCCTGCCGCAGGCCATCGAGGACGCCACCAACCTTCTGCGCCTGGACCGCGTGCGCGATGCCGCGACGCGTGGCGCCATCCAGGACCTGGCCTATCGCACGGTTCGGCAGTTCGGCGCCACGCGCGCCCTGGTGACGCAACTGGTCACCCGCCCTCCCGGCGCGCTGGTCGATTCCCTGCTGGCCGTGGCGCTCGCGCTGCTGCTCGAAGGCGAGGAAGGCGATCGGAGCAAGGTCGGACGCGGCGGCTACTCCGACTTCACCGTCGTCGATCAGGCCGTCAGCGCGGCAGCCTCGGAGCCGAAGACCGCCCACGCGCGCGGGCTCGTCAACGCAGTACTGCGCCGGTTCCTGCGTGAGCGCAAGGCCCTGATGGACGCGATCGCCAAGGACGAGGAAGCACGCTGGAACCTGCCCACGTGGTGGCTTGAGCAACTCCGCGCCGCATACCCGGATCGATGGATGGCATTGGCGGAGAGCGTCAATGCCCGCCCGCCAATGACGTTGCGCGTCAACACCAAGCGCCTGTCGGTCGACGAATACCTGAAGGAACTGGCCAACGCGGGCATGGCGGGCACCGCCATCGGCCCTCAGGCCGTGCGGCTGGTTCGGGCATTTCCGGTTTCGCAAGTGCCAGGTTTCGCCACCGGCGATGTCTCAGTACAGGATGCCGGCGCCCAGCTTGCCGCGCCGCTCTGCGAGGTTGCCGACGGGATGCGCGTGCTGGACGCCTGCGCGGCCCCCGGAGGCAAGACCGGCCATCTGCTCGAACTGGCCGATATCCATGTGACCGCCGTGGAGAGCGATGCGGAGCGAGCCGCGCGCATTCACGAGAATCTGGCCCGCCTGGACCAGCGTGCCGAGGTCATCGTTGGCGATGCCAGCCGCCCGAAGGACTGGTGGGATGGCCAGCAGTTCGACCGCATTCTGGCCGATGTGCCGTGCTCGGCGTCGGGCATCGTCCGACGCCATCCCGATATCCGCTGGCTGCGCCGCGAATCGGACATCACGAAGCTTGTCAATGAGCAACGTCGCATCGTGTCGCAATTGTGGTCGCTTCTTAAGCCAGGCGGCATTCTGGTCTATGTGACCTGTTCTATTTTCCCAACGGAGGGCGAGGAGCAGGCGCTCTGGTTTGGTGCCCAGCTCCCAGATGCGATACGATTGCAGGCGCCCGGGCAGCTCCTGCCCGGCACGAAGGCGCAGGAGACGGCCGGCACCGACATGGCCGGCCAGCCAAGCCTGCCATCGGATCACGATGGCTTCTACTACGCCCGCTTCCAGAAACGCGCCTGAATTCCACCGATGCTGAGCACGCCGCGCCTGTTCGACCTACGTGCCCCCGGTCACGCGTTGCGCGAGTGCCCGGCTGACTCGCTGGTGAACACACTCCGCGCATGGTGCGCGGCCACGGTGATGATGCTGATGCTGATGGTGCTTGCCCCGCATGCATCGGCGCAGCTCATCGAGACCACCGAGGCTCGCATCGAGTACCAGGACGGCGGGTTCGATCTCGCCGCGTCGTTCGACTTCGACCTGCCGCCCGCGCTGGAAGACGCCCTGCACAAGGGCATCTCGCTCTATTTCGTCGTCGACTTCCAGCTCACGCGCCCACGCTGGTACTGGTTCGACGAGAAGCCGGTCAACACCATGCGCACGGTGCGCATTTCCTATCAGCCGTTGACGCGCCAGTACCGCGTATCGACCGGTGGCCTGCAATTGCCGTTCAGCCGTCTCAAGAGCGCGCTGCAGTTCATCCAGCAGGTACGCGGCTGGCGGGTGTTCGAACGCAACCAGGTCAGGCTCGGCGAGACCTATCACGCCGAGACACGGATGCGCCTGGACCTTTCCCAGCTACCGAAGCCGTTCCAGATCAACGCCGTAAATACGCGTGAGTGGAACCTGTCGTCGGAGTGGAAGCGCTTCAACTACACGGTGCCGACCAACCTCGACGCGCCGCCGCCGCCGGCCCCGGTAGCACCGCCGCCCGTTGCGCCACCCGCACCGCCGGCCATGCCCGGCTCGTCACCAACGCCCGCTTCGGCCGTCAGCGGAGAACCACGCACGCAGTTCTCGCAGACGCTGTCGAACGCGTTGTCCACGAACCAACTGGTCCAGCCGGTCAGCCAGCCATGAACGGCAATCCGTGGGACAGCAGATTCCGACGCCTGCTCTATCGCGTCGTGGTGGGCATCATCGTCTTCCTGGCGTTGGTGCTGGTGGGACTGCTAGCCGGAGCCTCGGCCAATACCGAGTTCTTCGACCGCTATTTCACGCTGCTCTTCAAGATCAATCTCGTCGTCGGCGCCTTGCTGGTGCTGACCGTGGGCGCGCTCGCGCTGACGCTCTGGCTGCGCTATCGCCGCGGCAAGTTCGGCACGCGGCTGATGTCGAAGCTGGCCGTGTTCTTCGGCGTGGTGGGCGTATTGCCGGGCGTTCTGATCTATCTGGTCTCGCTGCAGTTCGTTTCCCGCAGTATCGAGTCGTGGTTCGACGTGCGCGTGGAAACCGCGCTCGAGGCCGGCCTCAATCTCGGCCGCTCCACCATCGACAGCCAGTTGGCCGACCTGCAGGGCAAGGCACGCTTGATGGCCGACCAGCTGACCGGCTCGAGCGGCATGGCAACGTCACTGCAACTGAACCGCCTGCGCGAGCAGTACGGCGTACAGGAAGCCGCGATCTTCACCGGCAGCGGACGCGTGCTGGCAACGGCGTCAAGCAGCTATGCGTCGCTGGTGCCGGACCTGCCATCCGGCGTGCTGGCAGAGCAGGCGCGCATGGCCGGAGGCTATGCGGCGGTGGAGGGTGGCACCGATCCGTCGACTGGCGACAAACCGCAGCCCAATGTCGATAGCAGCCATCTCTACCGGCTGCGCGTGATCATTCCGCTGGGGCCCGCGCCGAGCGCGGCAGCCTCCGACGATCAGGCACAGGCCACTGCAAGCGCTGCCGTAGCCGCGGCGGCGCGTACCCAGCATCCCCCGCCAAAACTCGGCCTGCCCGTGCCGAGTAGTCGTTGGGCAGGTTCGGGCCTGTCCGTGGAGCGCCGCCCCGAGGATGCGCCCGCCACGGGCTTCGGCCTGGTGGGCGACACTGTGCGCGAGGAGCGATACCTGCAGGTCCTGCACCCGGTACCTGGCGTGCTCGCGCGCAATGCCGACGAGGTCCAGCGGGCCTATCAGGAATATCAGGAAAAGGCGCTGGGCCGCACCGGCCTGCGCAAGATGTACATTGGCACGCTGACGCTGACGCTGTTCCTCGCCGTGTTCATCGCCGTGATGCTGGCGCTGCTGCTGGGCGGCCAGCTAGCCCGCCCGCTGCTGATGCTGCTGCAGGGCACGAAGGAAGTGGCGGAGGGCGACCTCTCTCCCAAGCGTGAACTCAAAAGCCGTGACGAACTCGGGATGCTGACCCAGCAGTTCAACCAGATGACGCGCCAGCTTGCTGAAGCGCGCATCGCCGTGGAAGAGAATCGCAGTGCGCTTGAGCAGTCGAAGGCGTATCTGGAAAGCGTGCTGCGGAATCTGACCGCAGGTGTGCTCGTGTTCGACCGGCGCTTTGTGCTGATCACCACCAACCCCGGCGCCGAGCGCATCTTCCGCCAGCCGCTCAACGGTGTGCTGGGCCACCCGGTGGAACAGATCCCCGGCATGAACGACTTCGCGGAGATAGTGCGTCAGGCATTTTCCGAGCAGACCACCAGCGAGGTCCTGGGTGGCGCGCAGCACTGGCAGAAGCAGATCGAGTTGCCGCAGGGCGACGAGGAGCAGCCGCTCACACTGCTGGTTCGCGGCGCGCATCTTCCTGGCGGCAGCCATGACGAACCGGGCTACGTAGTGGTGTTCGACGATATCTCCGACGTGATCTCGGCACAGCGTTCGGTGGCCTGGGGAGAAGTGGCGCGCCGTCTTGCCCACGAGATCAAGAATCCGCTGACACCGATCCAGCTATCGGCGGAACGGCTGCAGATGAAGCTGTCCCCTAAACTTGAGACGTCGGATGCCGAAGTACTGAAACGTGGGGCGGCGACAATCGTCAACCAGGTGGCAGCGATGAAGCGCATGGTCGATGATTTCCGCGACTACGCGCGCACGCCGCCGGCTGTGATGCAGTCGCTGCCGCTCAACGGCCTGGTGTCGGAAGTCCTGCATCTCTACGGCATCGATGACCCTGCCGTGCACGAGCACCCCGTGATCCATCCGACGCTGGACACGGATATGCCTGAAATCAAAGGCGATCCGACCCAACTCAGGCAAGTGATTCACAACCTGTTGCAAAATGCCCAGGATGCGGTGGCGGAGAACGTTGCGGCCGGTAGGGCGGCGCCCCATATCACTCTGCACACCGAGACTGTAGAATACAAAGATTCTGCCGGCGAAGACCGGCAAGCCGTCAAGCTGTCCATAGCGGACAATGGCCCCGGCTTCGCACCACGGATTCTGAGCCGCGCGTTCGAACCCTATGTGACCACGAAGGCCAAGGGCACGGGTCTCGGGCTGGCGATGGTGAAAAAGATCATTGACGAACATGGCGCACGCATCGAGGTGCGCAATCGCATGAACGGCACCGAGATCATTGGCGCTCAGATCTCGATCCTGTTCGTTAAGCTGGCATAGTCAATCTTGCGCACCGGCAGCGTCCGGTGACGCTGCGGTGGGGTTAAGAGGAACGTATGGCAACCATCCTCGTAGTCGATGACGAAATGGGTATCCGGGAGCTGCTCTCGGAAATCCTGAGCGACGAAGGCCACGTGGTCGAAGTGGCGGAGAACGCCCAGCAGGCACGCGAGTTCCGTGCAGGCGCGACGCCGGACCTGGTGCTGCTCGATATCTGGATGCCAGATACAGACGGCGTGACGCTGCTCAAGGAGTGGTCGGCACAGGGCTTCCTGACCATGCCGGTCATCATGATGTCCGGCCATGCGACGATCGACACGGCCGTCGAAGCCACCAAGATCGGCGCGCTCAACTTCCTTGAGAAGCCGATCGCGCTGCAGAAGCTGCTGTCCGCCGTCGAGGCAGGGCTGGCCCGTGGCGTCGAGCGCCCACGCACCGCGCCTTCCGTGGTGGCCGCACCTGCCGCCGTCAGCACGGGCGAAGCCGCGGTCTCCGCGATGGCAACCGCCGAAGTACCGGCCGAGGCCATCGCGAACGGCACGGCCACACGCGGTGTACCCGAAGGTGAAATGCAGTTCTCGTTCGACATGCCGCTGCGTGAAGCGCGCGACCTGTTCGAGCGTGCGTACTTCGAGTACCACCTGGTGCGCGAACACGGCAGCATGACCCGTGTGGCGGAGAAGACCGGTCTGGAGCGTACCCACCTGTACCGGAAGCTCAAGCAGCTGGGCGTGGAACTGGGCCGCAACAAGCCCGAGCCGACCGAACAATAAGTGGCTCGACAAAACGCTTGACGAACCAATTTTGCACAGTTATAGTTTCGCTTCTTTGGCCCGGTAGCTCAGTCGGTAGAGCAGAGGATTGAAAATCCTTGTGTCGGCGGTTCGATTCCGTCCCAGGCCACCAGATTCAAGCAAAACGGACGCTTCGGCGTCCGTTTTGCTTTTTGCGTTCTGCATTTGGCCGGTTGGAATCGGGCGATGCCCGACCCCGCGACCATCAAGCATCTGGCCTGCTGTGCGACTACGCCGTCGCCTGAAGCCCCTTCGGGGTACGGAGCAGGTTCAGCACCACCATCACCACGACGTTCGCCGCGAGGCAGGGCAGTCCCAGGTTGATGCCACCCAGATCCACCTTCTCGAGATACAGCACGACCGCCATCAACTGGCCGGTCAGGATGCCCAGCACCACCGCGCTTGGCCTGACACGTAGCGAGAACAGGATGACGATCATCCCTGGCAGGAACTGCGTCACGCCGTAGTACGTGGTGTTGATCAGCGTGAGCATCAGGTTCGGCGCCATCAGCGTCATCAGGATTGACACGATCAGGTACACGACGATCACCCCCTTTGCACCTGCCTTCTGCCTGGACTCTGGCAGGTGCGGCAGCAGGTTGCGCGTGACGATGGGACCGATCGCCAGACACATGCCCGTCAGCACCAGCAGGCCCGACAGCGCCGCGGCCGCCGCCACAAGGCCCAGTAGCCAGGAGGGCAGCAAGTGGGTGGCCGCCACGAAGAAGGCCTCGTTCGCCGTTGCAAGTGTGTCGCTGCGCGTCAGCGCGTAGTACGACGCCAGTACCAGGAACGGATACATCAGCATGTACAGCGGCATGGCCACCTGCGTGCGGCGAATCGTATCTGCGCTTTTCGCCGTGTAGATGAACTGCACCGAGATCGGCATCATGTAGAAGCCGAGCGACTGGAACAGGATCGTGCTCATCGAAAAACGTAGCTGCTCGTCGTTCATCCGGTTGCTGACGTGCTCGCTCGCCACGTGGAAGACCTTCGCCACGCCAACTTCGCCCGCAACCGCCAGGCCCGTCACCACGATCGCCACCACCATCAGCACGTCCTTGAGCACCGCCACGTAGGCCGACGAACGCACGCCGGAAATGGCGATGTACGTGAAGGCGAGCACCGCCGCGATCAGGACCAGATGGAGCGGCTGGAAGCTCCAGCCCAGCCCCCGGAACGCGGCGATCAGGCCCGTGAACTGGAGCTGCGCCATCGGCAACAGGAACAGGATCGACGACAGCGCGACCACGAACTCCACGGCGCGGTTGTCGAAGTGGCCCTTGAACAGGTCCGCCAGTGTGATGGCATTGAAGCGCTGGCCGGCCTCCCAGATCTTCGGCGCCAGGAAGTATCCAAGCGGATAGGCCAGCAGGATGTAGCCCAGGAACCAGATGCCGTAGGTCGGCCCCTTCGCGTAGATGCCGCCGGCGAAGCCCACCATCGTGGCCACGCTGTAGATCTCGCCAGCCGCCAGGAAGAACACGAGGAATGCGCCGAACTGCCGGGACGCGACGAAGAAGTCATGAGCGCTTTGCGACCCCGTTCCCTTGCGCGAACGCAGGGCCAGGTACAGCGACAGGACGATGAAGCCGAGGAAAACCGCTGTGGACATAAGAGTGGCTCCCGGTAGTCAGGCGTCCAGCCGACGCTCGGCGTCGACAGGACGATCGAAGAAGCGCCAGCAGACGTAGAGGCACACCGACGTCAGCACGAACCAGGCGAACATCCACGCATAGATGAATGGCACGCCGAGCACGAAGGTGTCCACCGACGCAACCCAGGGCAGCAGCCCCAGCACGCCAACGTAGGGAATGCCGATGCCGATCAGTAGCTTGAGCATGACCGGACTCCTTTCAGCGCGCGGCCGACGTCTGGGGGTCGATCGGCGTCATCACGCCACAGCGCGCCTCGATGGCCTCGCCGGCGGACAGGATCAGGCTTTCCTGAAAGCGTCCGGCTACCAGTTGCACACCCATTGGCAAGCCTCCCGCCAATCCAGTGGGCACGGACAGCCCGGGCAGGCCGAGAATTGCCGTTGCGAGCATCGGACTCTGCGCGTCGAGGATGTGGCGCGCGGCATCAGAACCCTGACGGTCCGCGTCGATCAGGAACGGGCGTTGCCAGGACACGGGCATCAGCAGCAGCGGGTAGCGTTCGAAGAACTGCTGCCACTCGCGCAGCAGCGTGGTGCGTCGCGCCAGGGCGTTCATGTATCCGGCGAGATCCAGCGATGCTGTCTGACGTCGTTGGGTGCCGATGGCAGCGCGCACGGCATCGTCGCCGTCACGCTCGATGATGTCGCCCAGGCCAGCGGCCAGTTCGTTCATCGTCAGTGCCAGCCACAGGTCGGTCGCCTCCTGCAATCGAGGTGGCACGACTTCCTCTATCACGCAGCCGGCATCCTCGAGCCAGCGAGCCGCCTGCCTTACGGCGGCCGCGACCGCTTCGTCAGCCGTGAACCCCGGCAGGGTCGCGCAGACGGCAACGCGTGTCGGAAAGGTCTTGTGATCGCTACCAACCGAGGCCGAAGCCTGCCAGGGGTCACGGCTGTCCGGCGCGGCCATCGCGGTCAGCGCCAGACGCAGGTCGCGTACCGTGCGCGCCAGCGGCCCCTGCACGGACGATAGCTGCGCACCCATCGTGCGCTCACGCAACTGCGAGGGATTGAAGGCCGGCACCAGACCCTGTGTCGGGCGCAGCCCGGCAACACCGCAGGCATAGGCCGGATAGCGGATCGAGCCGCCCTGGTCATTGCCGTGCGCGATGGCGCCGATACCAGCCGCCACCGCGGCCGAGGCACCGCCGCTGGACCCGCCCGGTGTATGGCTGGCGTTCCACGGATTGAGGGTACGGCCATGCAGGTCGTTGTCAGTGAACCAGCGCAGCGAGAATGCCGGCGTGTTGGTGCGGCCGATGATCACGGCGCCGGCCTTGCGGAGATTGGCAACCACCGGGCTGTCCACGCTGGCCACCGTGTCCTGGAACGCCACCACGCCATTGGTCGTGGCACGGCCCGCCATGTCGACGTTGACCTTCACCGTCACGGGAACGCCATGCAGCGGCCCAAGCAACTCGCCCCGGGCCAACGCCGCATCGGCGTCGGCCGCTGCCTGCATCGCCTCGTACGCCAGCACGTCGACGACGGCATTGATCGACGGATTGACCGCGTCCAGTCGGGCCAGGCTACTGGCAACCACCTCCACCGACGATACCTCGCGCTTTGCGATCTGGCTGGCCGCCTCGGCCGCGCTCCAACGCCACAGCTCGTTGCTCACGTTGCTCATGCGTCTGTCTCCTGTTTCCGTGTTTTGAGTTTTGTGTTCGGCCGCCTGTGGGGCTGACGGCACGTCGGAGAAAGACTAGTCCGCTATGATGCATACCAAAAGACAATACTTTTCCGATGGTGACCACTAGAAGTTGTCATCGTTTGCGGCGCGGCAGGACACCTGCCCTGGGGAGACAACACACATGCGGGACCATCAATTGAAGGCGTGGCTACGGCTGGTCGAAACCGGCAGCATTCGTGGCGCCGCGCGCAGTCTGCACCTGAGTCAGGCAGCGATTACGAAGGCCATTCGGGAATTGGAAGAAGACCTCGATGCGCCGCTGATCGTCAGAAGCTCGCGCGGTATCACGCTCACCGAATGCGGCCGCCAGCTGACCGTCCGCGCGCGGCAGTCGCAGAACCAGCTCACGCTCGCGCGCCAGGACATCCGTCAGTTGATGGGCGGCGAAAAAGCCCGCGTGTCGGTCGCGGTGACGCCGATGGTCTTCCTGAGTGTGCTCCCCGATGTCCTGCGAGATTTCCGGCGCAGCATGCCGCTGGCCGACCTGACGCTCGAAGAGGGCCTGATGCCCGCGGTATTGCCCGCGCTGCGCGCCGGCACGGTCGACTTCGCGATTGCAGCGCTGATTCCGGAAACGCTGGGTAGCGAGTTTGATTTCGAGCCCCTGAAGACGCTCGACGTCATGATCGCGGGCCGCCGTGGACACCCGCTGGCCAACGCCACGCGCTGGGAAGAACTGGTGGAGTGCGACTGGCTGATGCAGCTATCGCCAGGCAGCCAGCACACCTTCCTGCTCGATCAGTTGCAGCAACTCGGCCTGCCGCTTCCCCGGCGCATCATCAAGACCAATACGTTCGGCGTGACGTCGAGTCTGCTGGTCAGCACCGATGCGGTATCGACGATCCCGAGCAGCATCCTGAAGGTGGGTCCCGTGTCCGGGCAGCTCATGCGCATCCCCGTGGACGTACCACTGCGGCCCCTGACGCTCGGCATCGTGACGCTGCGCGACAACCCGCTCTCGCTGGCCGCCACGCGATTCTCGAACCTGTTTCGCGAGGCACTGTCGCGCGTGAATCCGGCGCTGGACTAGTTCGCATCCCTAGCCGAACAGTTCCTCCGCCACCGTGGGATGCAGTGGCATCGTCGTCTTCAGATGCGCATCCTTCACGCCGAGGCGCAGTGCAACGGCAAAGGTTTGGATGATCTCCGGCGCGGCGTTGTCCATCAGGTGCGCGCCCAGCACCCGCCCGCTGCGCGCGTTGAACACCAGCTTGAATACCGAGGGCTGCGCCACACCGCCGAAGCGGTTCTCCAGCGACACGAACCGCTTGATCTCGGTGCGCACGCGATCGGCTCTGCCGCCGGCGGCTTCGATCGCCTGTGCCTCAGTCAATCCCACCGCTCCGATCGCGGGTTCGCTGAACACGGCGGTCGGCACGAAATCGAAATCGGCAATATCACCACGTTTGCCGAATAACCGATCGGCAAGCCAGCGCCCCTGCGCGATGGCTACCGGCGTCAGATGCAGATTCCGATCCATGCAGTCGCCGATCGCATGGATCGAGCGCACCGTGGTGCGGAACTGCCGATCGACGCAAATGCCGCCGCGTTCGCCAAGCTGCACGCCAAGCGCATCGAGCCCGAGTTCGGCGATGCTGGGCCGACGCCCGATCGCCGCGAGTACCGCCTGCGCGCGCACGGTCTGCGTGCGGCCAGGATTGTTCTGCTGCGTGTAGCAGACTTCCGTCGCGCCGTTGGCTTGCGACAGCATCGTCACGTCGGCCCGGAAATGGAGTCGCACGCCCTTTGCCGCGAGTGCCTCGGCCAGCGCCTCGGCGATATCGTGATCGAACTTCGGCAGCAGGCGATCCCCGCGCACCAGCAGGTCCACTTTCACGCCATAGCGCGAGAGAATCGATGCCATCTCCACGGCAATGTAGCCGCCGCCGATCACTGCGATGGATGCAGGCACGGTCTGCCAGGTGAACACGTCATCGGACGAACTCGCCAGCTCGCCGCCCGGAACGGGCAGGGCGAGGGGATGCGCGCCAGTGGCGATCAGCGTCTTGCGCGTGCGGATGATCTCGTTGCCGACCACCACCTCGTCCGCTCCACTGAGCCGCGCATCGCCATGCAGGATCTCCACGCCGGCCTCATTGAGCCGTTGCGTGTACGACGCATTGAGCCGCGCCACTTCGGCATTCACGCGCACGCTGGCATCACGCCAGTCTTCCTTGCCGCCGGTATGCGACAGGCACGTCGAGAGGATCGACGCCCAGTTCGCGCCATAGGAAAGCATCTTCTTTGGCACGCACCCGCGATTCACGCAGGTGCCGCCAATGGCGTCGCGCTCGACCAGTATCACGCGTGCGCCATGCGATGCCGCGCGGCGCGCCGCGGCCACGCCACCGGAGCCTGCACCGATCACGACGAAATCCGCTTCACGCGTGGTGGGCCGCACGGAACGCTTGCGGCGCGGCACACGCTCGACAACCGGCTCCGCGCTAACCTCACTGGCGCGGCGCCGGGCTTTTGCCGTTGTCTTCGTGGTGGTCGCCGTTGATGCCTGACGCTTAGTCATTCATGCCTCCTTGCCTGGCAGCCCTTGGCCGCATTGCACATTGCACACACGATCGACCGGCGCCAGTCTGGCGCATACCACTCAAGACGCCGGCAACAACTCCTCTCTGATCTCGGGCCACTCGCGCAGGAACGTTTCCGCATCGCGGCAGCCCAGGTCGTACGCATGCGTCATCGCCTCGGGCCGGGTGTAATCCCAGCTCGAAATCGGCACACGCATCGACGGTTGCAGATACAGGCGACGCTGGCCGTCCACCTCGAGCACGAAGCGGCGCGGGCGTGGATACAGCCTGGTCACCAGCACCAGCACATTGCCCGGCGTGGCATCGAGCGCATCGACGGGGACGTTGTCGACCAGTCCGCCGTCGAGCACCGCGCGGCCACCCCGGCGAAGTACTGGCGTGAACGGTGGCGTCGATGCCGATTGCAGCAGCAGATCGGCCAGATCCTCGGGCGACCGGCAATCCTGCGCGCGCACGAACTCCGGATGAAAGCCAAGCTTGCGGCCCAGCCTCGGATGCAGTGTCTTGAGCAGGTGCTTGTCGATGTTGTACGCGAGCAGTCCGGCCGCTACGGCCAGACGCGGGCCGCTCCAGCGCGGGATATGCGCGACGCCGATTCGAATCTCCGGCGCTTCCTGCAATCGCTCCAGACGGCTGTCGCCAAACAGCGAAAGCAATGCGTTGCGATAGATGCCGTAGTGCGGAAATACGCGTTCGCGCCGCAGCAGGTTGCCCCAGTACGCATTGCGCGAATTGTTGGCCAGCACCTCGCGGTAGTAGGCCATGGTCTGCTTCGAATCATTCGCGTAGACCATGCACGCCGTCGCCGCGCCCGCCGAGATGCCGGCGATCACGCGCGGCCTCAGTTTCAGCTCTGGCTCCACGGTGTCCCACCATCCGGCCTGCCACCAGCAGCGGTTGCCACCACCAGCGAAAACGATCTGGTCGAACGGCTGCGCACCTGTCGAAGGGAGGGAAGTGGAGGTCGACATGCCGGCGTTCAAAGCAGCGCGTAGGTGGTAGTGGCCTGCACGGCGAGCTTGCCGTCCTTGCCAGTGAGTTCGATCTCGCCGAACACCACGGTCTTGCCGAGCCGCAACACGTTGGCGCGCACAAGCACATCGCCGTCGATCACGGGACGCATGAAGTTGGTGGTGAGGCTGACGGTCGTCATCGGGCGGAAATTGCCCAGGGCGTTCGCGATGGCGACGATCATCGCCGTGTCCGCCGCGGACATCAGCACCTGCCCGCACACCACGCCGCCGGCGTGGCGAAGGCTTTCGCTGAAAGGCAGACGCAGTGTCACGCCATCGGCATCGACGGCTTCGGCACGCAGGCCAAGCTCACGCACCCAGGGGGCCAGCACGCGTTCGAGCGTGGCGTCGATGTCGGCTAGCGTGAAAGTGGATTCGGGCACGGTCCGTGTCTCCTCGGCGCACGATGTTGTTTGCGCCAATGATACAGGGGGCCGAAGCCCCCTGCCCAAACCCGCCAGGCCGCCCCGAAGGGCGGAACCTGGGATTTATGCCGCGTTGTCCGCTTCCGCGCGCGCGGTCGTGCGGCTGGCGTGCCAGCGCAGCAGACGCGGGAGCACCACCACCGCCACGGTCATGGCCAGGATGGTTGCCGAGATCGGCTGCTTGATGAACAGGCTCCAGTCGCCCTGACCGATCGACAGCGCATTGCGAAGCTGCTTCTCGGCCATCGGCCCCAGAATCAGGCCGACGATGACTGGCGCGGTCGGGAAATCGAAGCGGCGCATCGCCATGCCGAGCAGGCCGATCACGAACAGCAGCAGCAGATCGAACCACGACTGGCGGATGCCATACGCACCCAGGCCGGCGAAGATCAGAATGCCACCGTACAGCAGCGGCGTCGGCACGCGCAGCATGCGCACCCACAGGCCGATTGCCGGCAGGTTCAGCACCAGCAGCATCACGTTGCCGATATACAGCGAAGCGAGCAGGCCCCACACCAGATCACCCGAGGTCTGGAACAGCATCGGACCCGGTTGCAGGTTGTAGTTCTGGAACGCCGCCAGCAGGATTGCCGTGGTGTTCGAAGTCGGGATGCCCAGCGTCAGCAGCGGGGCCAGCGTGGCGGTCACCGCGGCGTTGTTGGCGGCCTCGGGGCCAGCCACGCCTTCGATCGCGCCAACGCGGCCGAACTCGTCCTTGTGGTCGGACAGCTTCTTCTCGGCGGCATACGACAGGAACGTCGGAATCTCCGCGCCGCCGGCCGGAATCAGGCCGAACGGGAAGCCGATAACCGTACCGCGAATCCAGGCCGGCACCGAGCGCTTCCAGTCCGACTTGTTCATGTGGACCGAACTCAGTTTGTTGAACGAGCCTTCGGGCTGCGGGAAGAAGGCGTTGAACAGCGCCTCGCCCACTGCGAACAGGCCCACGGCCACCACGACGATGTCGATACCATCGTAGAGTTCCTGCACGTCCATCGAATAGCGTGTCTGGCCGGACAGCGAATCCATGCCGATCAGGCCGATGCCAAGACCCAGGAACAGGCTGGTCATGCCGCGCAGCAGCGACGAACCGAGCACGGCCGAAACGGTCGTGAAGGCCAGCAGCATGATCATGAAGTACTCGCCCGGGCCAAACTGCAGCGCCACGTCGGCAGCCACCGGCGCGAACATCGACAGCAGCACCGTGGCGATCGTGCCCGCCACGAAGGAACCGATCGCGGCCGTGGCCAGCGCGGGGCCCGCACGGCCGTTCTTGGCCATCAGGTTGCCTTCCATCGCGGTGACCATTGTCGACGACTCGCCCGGCGTGTTCATCAGGATCGAGGTCGTCGAGCCGCCGTACATCGCGCCGTAGTAGATGCCGGCGAACATGATCAGCGCGGCGGTCGGTTCCACCTTCGCGGTCAGCGGCAGCAGCATCGCCACGGTTAGCGCCGGGCCGATGCCCGGCAGCACGCCGATCGCGGTGCCCAGGAAGCAGCCCACCAGGGCCCACATCAGGTTAAGCGGCGTGATGGCCACGGCAAAGCCGTGCATCAACTGGTTCAAGGTATCCATGTTTCGTTCCTCCCGTTGGGGTGCGGGCTCAGAAGCCCGCTACCGGCAGCAGCGGCAGGTTGATGCCGAGCAAGAATTCGAACAGCGCCCACATCGGCACCGTGATGAGCAGGCCGATCAGCGCGTCACGCACGATGCGGCGGCTGCCATAGCCACGCGCCACGCACACCATCATCAGCGTCGACGAGAACACGAAGCCCAGCGTGCCGATCAGCGCCATGTTGGCCACCAGCCCCAACGCCACCCACAGGAAGCCCTTGAAGTTGTGCGGCGCCGACGGCAGTTCGGCATCCTCTTCGGGCATGTTGCGGAAGCCGCCGCGCACGCCTTGCCACGTCAGCAGCGCGCCGCACACCGCCAGGCCGATGGCCACCAGCGTGGGGACGAAGCGCGGCGACAGGCCGGCATAGCCTTCATCGCCGGAAATACCCGGCAATCCGGCAAAGAAGAAGGCGGACACCGCCAGGATGGCGACGCCGATGGAGACGTGGGATGGTTTCATGATGGGGCTCTCGGATGGTCCTGCCACCCGCACGGTCACGGGGCCCAGTGACGATATAGTTTGGTTTTTGGTGCATCGCAGGTGGCGGCACCGGGCCCCGTGCCGCTCTCCGCACCGCCGGACATGACGGTCGGCGGCCGGGCGGGAACGACAGGGTGAAACGAACTTCCGCGTGCTTGCTAGTCGTCGGGGACCGCGGCTTGCGCGCCGGGCCCCTGTGGAGCGGTCTTACTTGGCGACGCCGAGTTCGCGCAGCGTGCCACCCAGGCGGGCGGATTCCGCGTCGACGAACTTGCCGAACTCGTCGCCGGTCAGCAGGAACGGCGTCCAGTCGTTCTTCTGCAGCGCGTCCTTCCAGACCGGGTTCTCGGTGCCCTTGACCACGGCGTCGATCATCGCCTTGCGCTGTTCGGCCGAGATGCCAGGCGCGCCATAAACACCGCGCCAGTTGTAGATCTCGACGTTGATGCCTTGCTCCTTGAGCGTCGGGATATCGGCGGTGCGATCCTTCGACGTCACGGCCAGCGCGCGCATCTTGCCGGTCTTGATGAACGGCAGGAACTCGGACACGCCAGCGATACCGACGGTCACGTGACCGCCCAGGATCGATGCCGAGGCTTCACCACCGCCCTGGAACGGCACATAGTTGATCTTCTTCGGGTCCACGCCAGCTTCCTTGGCGATCAGGCCAGCCAGGATGTGGTCGATCGAACCCTTCGAACCGCCGCCCCAGCTCACGCTGCCCGGATTGGCCTTCAGCTGCGTGGTCAGGTCCTTGATCGACTTGATCGGCGAGCTGGCCGGCACCGTCAGCACCATCGTGTCCGCGAACAGGCGCGCGATCGGCGTGGCGTTCTTCAGGGTCACCGGCGGGTGGTTCGTCTCGATCGCGCCGACCATCACAGCGCCGGTCACGATCAGCGCGTTCGGGTTGCCCTTGTCGGTGTTGACGAACTGGGTCAGGCCGATGGTGCCGCCCGCGCCGCCCTTGTTGTCATAGGAGGCGCTCTTGGCCGCGCCAGCTGCCACCATTGCCGCGCCGATGGTGCGGCCAGTCTGGTCGAAACCGCCACCGGGGTTGGCGCCGATCATGACCTTGAGGGAGTCCACAGCGTAGGCCGGAGCGGCCACCACGGCGGCGGCCAGCGTCGCAGAGGCGACGAAGGCGTGCGTGAAACGGGCGAACGAGCGATTCATCAATGCTGTCTCCTGTCTTTATTGGAATGTTGTGGTTGTACTGAGAGAACGGCCACGATGTATTTGGCCAGACTGCCGACGGCATGGACATCGGCGATCATGGCCCGAATTCTAGATGGCCGAAACTGTCAAATGCCTGTCAAAACGTCAGCAAATGTGTTGGGGTTTACGTGGTGTTGTTTGCTTTGTCTGCCGTCGCAGGTCGTTGCCGCTGTCGCATTTCGGCATCGCCGGCTGGGGGGGAAATCTGATCTAAACATCTTTGACTTGGCGGCCGACATACATCTCACTACGATGGATTTCAGTTGCCTGCCGCACGGACGGAGCAATGACAAGAACGATCCGGACCGACGCACAACGATGCGAATCGGCCAACAAAACAGAAGTTTCAATGGGTGTCACTGGGGTCAAGATGGATACGATAATCAAGGCGTCGGACGGCTGGGTGCCGGAACTCGGCGCGGCAAGCGATCGCGGCCTGTGGAAAAGCACCATGGCGGCGGCCAACCAGGCACTGGAAGCGGCCAAGGGCATGCAGGCGGCCGTCAGCCAATCGCTCAAGCTCCAGCGCAAGATCACCGCGCTGCGTGACGAACTGCACCGCATGGAAGCCGAACGCGATCTCTATCGCGACCTGCATTCCCGCACGGTCGACGAACTCAATCACACGCTCGACCTGAGCCCCGACGAATGGCAGCGCCTGCGCGCGGAAAACGAGACGCTCCAGATCCGCCATCGCGCCTACAAGCTGCTGGTGCAGCACTACGCGCGCAGCGGCCTGGCGATTGAACCTGCAGTCTTCGCCGAGCAACGCAGCCGCGTTCAGCAACACATCCTGTTTCAGCGTCGCAAGGGTATTCCGGTGTCGGTCATCACTGCCGACGACATCGCGTTTCTCGTGCGCTGAGTTGAAATGCGCAATGGATTTGCGCGGGGGGCACTTGCCGTATCCCCGCGCAAGGAGCTGGTCATGAATTGCCTTGTCGCTGCATCGACGGCACCGCTGCACTTCCGACCGGCGCATCCGTCGCATCCGTCGCGCATACCCGATTACGCCCCGCTTCCTTGGCGACATAGAGCCGGCGGTCGGCCACTGCCAGCATGGCGTCGAGTGTCTGGCATCCGTCGGTCCCGGCTTCTGCAACACCAATAGACACAGTGAAGCGGATGCGTCCGTCGCCCGCATCGGGGTGCGGCGCGTCGGGTGCCGCCTCGACGGACGCGGCTTCCACGGCCAGGCGCAGGCGCTCGGCCGCCGCCACGGCTTCATCCGACGAGGCACCCGGGAGCAGTACCGCGAATTCCTCGCCGCCAAGGCGGGCTGGAAAATCGATCTCGCGCAAGTGCTTGCGCATCAGGTCCGCCATCGCCATGAGCACGCAATCGCCGCTGGCGTGGCCCCATTTGTCGTTCACGCGCTTGAAGAAGTCAATGTCGAGCATCAGCATGGCCAGCGGCGTGCCATCGCGCTGCCGGCGGGCCGTCTCCTTTTTGAACTGTTCGCTAAAGCGGCGTCGGTTGGCCAGTTGCGTCAAGGGATCGGTTTCGGCCATCTGCTGGAGTTTCCTGCCGGCGGCCAGATAGTGATCAAACAGCAGCGTCACCACACGCAGCGTGACATACATCAGCACAGGCAGCAGGAACCAGATCGTCAGCAATGGCAAGCTGAGGCGCCGGGCCACTGTCGCATAGACATCGTATTCGTCGAGCGTGTCCACCATTAGCCAGTTGCCGGCATTGCCCACGCGCTGGAAATACACATACTGGCCGTTGACGTGCCGCATGCCCGTGCCTTGCGAGATGAGGTCCGACACCGCCGTATTGCGCAGGTCCCCGGCGAAATCGTCAGGCCAGCGCAGATTGGTCTTGCCTCCGGTCTGACTCGAGACGATGACATTGCCATTACGGTCCAGCAGGTAGCGATGAGAGCCCAGGATCTCCGGCAAGCCAATCAGGTCACGCAGACGGCGAATCTCCAGGTCCACGGCCACCACGCCACGGAAGCGTTGCGCGACGTAGACCGGCACGCTCAGTGTCGTGCGCAGTTGCGTGCTTTCGAATTGCGTGTAGACCTGCGCCCAGCGCATCTCGTGGCTGGGGTCGCGGTCGGGAAGCAGGCTGCGGTAATAGTCGATCCCGCTGAAGCGTTTGATCAGGGCAGGAGCCCTGTCCGGTGGCAACGCGGGATATGTCACGTAAAAGCCGTTGCTCGAGATGAACGTCACCGTGCCATCGGGACGGTCGCTGCGCTGGCTGACGCCCAGCACATGGCTGAGCTGACGCGCGGCCTGCAGATCCGCCCGCAGGTCCTCGTCGCGGCGTTCGAAACCTTGCAGTCCTTTCAGGATCTGGGGCGACACCCCCACGATCGGCGCGTCGCCAAGCGGCACCTGCAATTCCCAGACAGGTTCATTGCGTGCCGCATAGGCACGTTCGACATCGCCGTCAGTAGACGCTTTCGTACCCTGCTGGAGTTCGAGAAGCTGCTGCGCGTAATCGCGCACGAACGATAGCTTGAACCGTTCCGCATTGATAACCGCTTCCGCGCCAAGTGCGCGCAGCGCCAGATCGTGTTGATGCAGGATCAGGACGCGCTCGCGCAGCAGGTACAGGTCGCGCACTGCCACGACAAGCATCAGCAGCATCGCCAGGCCAAATCCCACCACCACCACGCGCTGCGGATATATCAGTGCCGCACGCGGCAGCCAGCGCGGCCGCGGAAGCAGTTTGTGCCATGCCATTGGACGTCTCCGGCAAGCCCGCTTCTTGCGGGTACTGCGACGACGGATTCAGGAATGATGGTACCGATATGCTGGCACAGTGTAGAGCACACGACGACGTCTGGTACACGGAAGACGAGCGTCTTCCGCCTGATTCAACCGCTGTCAGGTGCTTGCAGGCTCGGTTCGGAAATAGAGCAGGGCGATGGCCGGCAAGGCGAAGCCGATCCAGCTCGCCAGCGGCCAGCCGGCACGCGCATAGGCCCATGCGCCAACCGACGAGCCGATCGCACCGCCGACGAAGAAGATGGCCATGTAGAGCCCATTCAGGCGGCTGCGATGTTCCGCGGACAAAGAGAAGATCGCGCGCTGCCCGATCACCAGGTTGGCCGACACAGCAAAGTCGAGCACGATGGCCGCGACGGTCAAGGCCGCCAATGACATGAGCGAGCCTTCGACGCCGATGCGGCTCAGCAAGAAGGAGCCGGCGCCCAGCGCCAGTGCGATGGCGGTCATCTGGCGACTGTGGCCACGATCGGCATAGCGGCCGGCCATCGGCGCGGCAATCGCGCCGGCCACGCCCACGAGCGCGAACACGGCGATGCCGGTCTGTGACATGTGGAAGGCAGGCCCGGCCAGGTACAGCGGCGTGGTGGTCCAGAACAGGCTGAATACGCCGAACATGCTCGCCTGGTACATCGCGCGCCGCCGCAGCACCGGCTGCGTGCGCAACAGGTGCCCCATCGAACCAAGCATCTCGACATAGTTCACGCCGGGCGCCGGCTGGCGCTGCGGCAGCTTGCGCGACAGCACCACGCCAAGCAGCACCATGGCCACGGCCGACGCGGCGAAGATCGTGTGCCAGCCGAACAGGTCCGCCACCAGGCTCGATACCGGGCGCGCCAGCATGATGCCCATCAGCAGGCCGCTGGTCACGTTGCCGACGGCCCGGCCGCGCGCATGTTCGGGCGCGAGGTGTGCCGCGAACGGCACCAGTACCTGCACAGCCACCGAGCACAGGCCTATCGCGCAGCCAGCGATCAGGAACACGCTCGCATGGGTAGCCAGCGCTGCCGCGACCAATGCCACCGCGCAGCCGGCGATCAGCGTCAGTACAAGCTTGCGGTTCTCGACGATATCGCCCAAGGGCACCAGCAGCAGCAGGCCCACGCAATAGCCAATCTGGATCAGCGTGACGATCAGGCCGGCGATCTCGGGAGAAAGCTGGAGCGCCCGCGCGATCGGACCGACCAGTGGCTGGGCGTAGTAGAGGTTGGCGACGATCATGCCGCACGCGGTGGCCAGGAGGGGAGTAATCCAGGCGGCAGGGGCGTCGGCGCGTTGGGCGGTGGCGGATGTCATGGCCGCCGATTCTACCGGGACATAGATAGGCCCGTATGACACAGGGGATTCAAGCCCGCTTCAACGGAAAACCGGGGAATCCGGCTCGGCATCGAAGCGCAACTCCTCCTGGACCGGCGCGGGGTCATCGCCCTGATCGGCGGCCGGGATCAGCGCGCTGACGCGTACGCCGAGCAGCCGGATGCGTCGTTCCAGCGGGATACGTTTGAGGCACTCGGTGGCGCCATGCCGGATCGTCGCGCCGTCCGCGGTGTGGGCGGTCAGCGTCAGGTCGCGCGTAACGGTGTGGAAGTCGTCGAAACGGAGCTTGATGCCGACGGTGCGCCCCACGTAGCCCTTGCGCCGCAGATCTTCGGCCACGCGCATGCAAAGCCGGGTGAATTGCTCGGACAGTACGGGACGATCGCCGCGCGGATGCAGATCACGCTCGAACGTGGTTTCGCGGCTCATCGACTTGGGTTCGGAGCTGACCACGACCTGCCGCTCGTCACGCCCGTTCGCCACTTCGGCCAGCCAGCTTGCGTAATTGCGGCCGAAATGGGCCTGCAGCAGCGCGGTGTCGGCCTCCGCCAGTTGCCCCACGGTCTCGATGCCGATAGCCGCCAGCTTCTCCGCCGCCTTGGGGCCGATACCATTGACCTTGCGGGCTGCCAGCGGCCAGATTCGTGTCGGGATATCGGCCGGTGTCAGGATCGTCAGGCCATCGGGCTTGTCGAGTTCGGAACCGATCTTGGCCAGCAGCTTGTTTGGCGCCACGCAGATCGAACAGGTCAGACCGGTGGCGGCGTTCACGGCTGCCTTGATACGGGCCGCCACATCGCGCGCCTCACCATCAATATCAGTCAGATCGATATATATCTCATCGATTCCGCGATCTTCTATTTGTTCCGTGAATGATCTGACTGCAGCCTTGAACAACCCGGAGTAACGCCGGTAGGCGTCGAAGTCCGTCGGCAACAGGATCGCGTCGGGTGCCAGCTTGGCAGCCTTCATCATCCCCATGGCGGAAAACACGCCAAGCGCGCGGGCCTCGTAGGTGGATGTGGTCACGACGCCGCGTCCGGCGTAATCGCGCAGACGCGCATAACGGCGCGTGCCATCGGGCAGGACCTCGGGCACGGCGTTGCGACCGCCCCCGATCACGACGGCCTGGCCGCGCAGATCCGGGTAGCGCAACAGTTCGACGGACGCATAGAAGGCATCCATGTCGAGATGGGCGATGCGCCGTGCGGATGAGGACATGGACGAAGGGGAAAATCGTGTACTGTATAAACGTACAGTATAGTGCCGCGCCCGGATTCTGCGGAGGGCCTGTCAGCTGGCTCTCCCGCAAATTATTTACTTAATAGATTGATCTTTATGTGCTTTCGCTTACTTCATTCTTAACGCTAATAGTTTTCTGCTGCAGCAGTTTGCTGACAAGCAGGCCTTCAGCAGCGTAGATAGCCAGAGATACCCAGATCAGCGCATAGCCAATCTGCTTTTGCGGCGGAAACGGCTCGTGGTACAGCCAGATGCCGAGCGCCAGTTGCAGTGTCGGGCCGGCGTACTGCAGCAGCCCGAGCAGCGACAGCGGAATGCGCCGTGCGCCTGCCGCGAAGAACAGCAGCGGCACGGCGGTAATCGGACCCGCCATCACCAGCAGCACCTGCGTACCCGGTGCTGCGGCGCGCGTGGTGTCCTGACCCGTCAGAAACAGAAAGGCGAGCGCGGCGGCGGCAAACGGAAACAGCAATAGTGTTTCCAGTGACAACCCTTCCAGCGCCCCCAGGGCACCGGTCTTGCGCAACAGTCCATAGCCGCCGAACGATGCCGCCAGACCGAGCGCGATCCACGGCAACTGCCCAGCCGTCACCGTGAGCCAGATCACCCCGGCCGCGGCAATTGCGATCGATAGCCATTGCACGGGGCGCAGCCGCTCGTGCAGCAGCAACACGCCAAGCAGCACGCTGAACAGGGGATTGATGAAGTAGCCCAGGCTGGCGTCGACCACCCGATCGGCGGAAACGGCCCAGATATAGAGGAACCAGTTGCAGCAGAGCAGGGCCGCGCTGGCTCCGAAATTGAGCACCAGGCGTGGATTGGCCGCCACCTCGCGAAGCCAGCCGAAATGCCGGCGCCACAGCAGGATCGCCCCGAGAAACACGAGCGACCACACCATGCGATGCAGCAGGATTTCCAGCGGCGCAACGCCGTGCAGGGATTTGATGTAGAGGGGCAGCAGGCCCCAGATGATGTACGCGAGCAGCGCGTAGAAGATGCCGAGTTGCATGGGGAAATGTCCCGGGTAGATGTCCGGTTGTGGGCGGATTCTACCGGGGCGGGAGAAAGCGCGTGTGAGCGCCTTTCGGGCGTGGCAAGCGGATAAAGTGCCGGCCCTCTCCACTCGCCCCTCTCCGCGCGGGAGAGGGGCGTTTGTTGCTTACAGCTTGCGGGCGAAGCTGAACTGCGAGAATGCCTGCTCGGCCACGTTGAACCACGCGGCTTCGTTGTTACGGAACACGCGCCAGTCGTCGAAGATCTTCTTGAACGACGGGTTCTTGGCGCTTTCGTCCGCGTAGGCTTCCTGGGTGGCCTTGAAGCAGGCTTCCATGATTTCCTTCGAGAACGGACGCAGCTTCACGCCGTTTTCCAGCAGACGGGCCAGCGCCTGCGGGTTCACGGTGTCGTACTTCGCCATCATGTTCGTATGGGCCTCGATGGTGGCCGTTTCCAGCGCGCGCTTGTACAGCGCGGGCAGCTTCTCGAACTCGGGTGCCGACGCATAGAACGAGAGCTGAGCGCTGCCTTCCCACCAGCCCGGGTAGTAGTAGTACGGCGCCACCTTGTAGAAGCCGAGCTTCTCGTCGTCGTACGGGCCCACCCATTCGGCTGCGTCGATCGTGCCCTTTTCCAGCGCCGGGTAGATGTCGCCACCGGCGATCTGCTGCGGCACCACGCCCAGGCGCGACAGCACCACGCCAGCAAACCCGGCGATGCGGTACTTCAGACCCTGCAGATCCGACACGCTCTTGATTTCCTTGCGGAACCAGCCGCCCATCTGCGCATTGGTGTTGCCGCCCAGGAAGTTGACGACGTTGTATTCCTTGAAGAACTCGCGCATCAGCTTCATGCCGTTACCCTGCAGCATCCAGGCGTTCTGCTGGCGCGCGGTCAGGCCGAACGGAATCGTCGTGTCGAAGCACAGCGTCGGGTTCTTGCCGAAGTAGTAGTAGCCGGCGGTATGGCCGATCTGCACGGTCTGGTTCTGCACGGCGTCCAGCACCTGCAGGCCCGGCACGATTTCACCTGCGGCAAATACCTTGATGTTGAACTTGCCGTCCGTCAGTTCCTTCACACGTTGCGCCAGCAGTTCGCCACCGCCATAGATGGTGTCCAGCGACTTCGGAAAGCTCGAAGCCATCCGCCATTCCACTGCCGGGTTGCTGCCGATGACAGCAGGGGCGGCTGGGGCGCTGGCCGATGCTGCCGGCGCGGCGGGCTTTTCTTCCTTGCCGCAGGCGGCGAGCGCTCCGGTGGCGGCCACGGCGGACGCTTTCAACAGGAAGGAACGACGTTCCATGGACATCTCCTCGTTATTGATATGTATGTATGCAGAACTGTCGGGAATCCGGATGTGTTGTCGGAAAGACAGGCCGGTCGATTATAGCGGTGGCGTTTTGGGCACGGAGCCCCATCAGAATGGGGGTTTTCGCTAGGAATTCGCACTTCTGCAACGGATAACAGGCATGTTCGGAAACGGTGCTCAGGGCATGGCCGGACCGGCCCGCTGCCTTTCGCAATGTGGGAAGTCGAGCATTTCGGCGGATTTTGTAACCCACCTTGTAGTCCAACAGTTCACCTGATAAAACCTGAGCCCTTGTTCCGGTGTTCGTGCCAAGCCGGTTTCGCCGTTGTCATGCTGCTATCTGCTTTGCGCCCCCATCGTCTACTTGCCCGTCGTCGCCTCACGTTCGCCGTACTGGCCGCGTGGGGACTGGGAGCGTGCGCGCATACCGGCAATTCCGTCAGCCCGCCACCGTTCATCGCGGAGAGCCCGGTGCCGCCCGCTGCCTCGGTGATGGCGTCCCTGGAGCCTGCGGCGGCGGTTCCTGAACCCGTTGCCGCACCAGCAGGCTCAGCCGATCCGCTTGGCGACCTGATTCTGTCGTCTGCACCGACAGATGCGGCTACCAAGCCCGCCGAGGCGGCCAGTCCGCCCGAGGCCTCGCCGCCCGCTAACGGGGCAACTTCCCCGGAAGCAGCAACGCCCCCTGATAGCGCGAAGCCCGTCGAAGCGACGAATGCCGTCGATCCGGATTTCGTCGGCCCGCCCGACTCGCTGGCGCCGCCGCCGCCGCCACCTCCGCCGCTCGTGCTGTTCCCGCGCCGCCTGGGAGAATTCCCCGCGCAGGCCGCCGCGCCACAAGGCGAAGGGACCGGCGACCCCGCATCCGCGCAAACCCCTTCCGACGTGCCGCCGGTCCTGCGCTCGCAATTGCCGGCAGACAATCTGGCCGGGGATTCCGTCTGGCAACTCGGCTACAGCGGCCGTGCGGCTGTAGAAGACCGGTCAGGCCTGCAACACGCCTGCGCTGGCGGTGGCACGCCTTCGGCCGGCTTTGGCAGGGGGCTTGCCTGCACCAGCTCGGGTGAGGTCAAGATTCGCGAGTCTCTGATGGATATGGGAGGCGGCACGCAGGTCCAGCTCGTCGCGCAGGCCAAGGGCACCGATACGACATCGGTCAACGGCAATGCCGCGGCGGTGGACCCTTACGCGCTGGTGCAGAACTTCTATACCTCCGTCAGCGGCCTCTCGGGAACACCCATGCTGCAGGAAGCCAGCGTCTGGGCTGGCCGCCGCGACAGCAATCCATTCCTGATGTCGTCGGGCCTGCTGCCGCCGAGTTCGCCATCGATGCGTTTCGGCGTCGACAACGCCAAAGTCGGCGATTTCGGACTGAGTTATCAATACACCGCACGTAACGAACTAAATGGCGCCAAGCTGCCCAGCTATCACACAGTCCGATCGGCGCCGATCGGCACCAATGACAAGGGTTCGGTCCAGGTAGGCTTCACCCGCGTGGAAGCCATGCAGGAAATCGAGAATTCGGGCGGCGCATGGTGGGCATCGGCCATGCACGAGCAGAAGGGCGTGCTCTATGGCACCAACCGGCTTGGCGTGCAGTATGGACAGGGGTCGCGCGTGGCCATGACCGGCTATTCGGGCATGGGCAACGATCTGTCACGTGTTCGCGTGTCCGATTCGGTGGAATGGAAGAGCCGCTCGGGCCTGGCGGGTTCGGTGGAATCCAGCCTGCAGCTCGATCATTCCGGCATTGGCACGCTGCAATGGGCCGCCACGCGCGTCCGGCCGGCGTTCGTTGCCAACGACCAGTTCCGGCTGACGTTCGAGGTCGCGCACGACCAGATCTCGTCTGGGTTTGGCGTTGGCGGTCAGCGCACGGCGTTCACCGTGGCGCCGACACTGACGCTCGGCAAATCGGCCGGCAACGCCAACCTGCGTGCGTTCTATACCTACAGCCGTGCCAATGATGTGGATGGCATCACCTTCGCCTCGCCAGCCGATGCCTGGGCATCCCAGACATCCGGCTCGATCTTCGGCGTTCAGCTCAATCGGCGCTGGTAAGCTCCGTGCGGCCTTGCCAGCGTTGGGCTGGCGGGTTTGAGGCCGCTGCCATGGGGGCAGGGCAGAGCCACTGGAACAGCAACGCTGCATTCGTGGCACCACATATCTGCGCCAGAATAAACATCGGAGCATCAATCGCACGAATACCCGTGAAGGTATCGGTCAGCGCGCAGGCAATGGTCAGCGCAGGATTGGCGAATGACGTGGACGATGTGAACCAGTATCCCGCTGTGATATAGCCCGCCACGACAAATGGCACGAGTCCCGGCCGATGGCGGCTGGTGGCCAGACCCAGACCAATCAGCCCGAACGTCGCCAGGAATTCGCTCCACCACATGGGCGGACCGGTGCGCGCCTGCGTGGCCGCGGCCAGCAGCGGCAGACCGAACATGGCGTGCGCGGCCATCACGCCGAACACCGCGCCGGACAACTGTGCCAGCACATAACCAAGCGCTTCGCGCGGCGACAGATTGCCCTGGATCAGGTTCGACAGCGTGACGACCGGATTGAAATGACCGCCTGACACGGGGCCAAGCGACACCAGCAGCGCTACGAGCCCGGCACCAGTGGCCAGGGCGTTGCAGAGCAGGGCGAGCGCGGTATCTCCAGCGGCGAGCCGCTCGGCACGAATGCCGGAGCCCACTACGATCGCAATCAGCAAGGCCGTACCCAGCCCTTCGGCAACGAGCCGGCGCGCGGTCGTTGGGGTACGCATCGTGGGGGTGGTGTCTGGCATGGCGCGGGCTGAATCGTGGGGGAACTGCGACCGCGCAGTGTTCCGCGCGGGAGCAAACCCCGTCAATGCCGCGCCGGGATGTAGTGAACGAACTGCCGGTATCGAATGGCAGACCTGAATCGCAGGCCTCAAACTATTCCCATAAGAAATGAGATCACGCAATCAACAGCAAAACACATCCATCACATTTATAAACAAAAGCCATACGGGCTAATGGATCGCAAGTGTTAGCCGTATAACTATCTTCGGTAAGAATGATCGATGATTAAATTCATCGGCATCCATCCATCTGAATTATTGAAGACCACTACTGCAGGTTGTTGCGCATCAGGAGCAGCCACGGCATGTGTGAGTTCGTGAAGCCATCGAGCTGGCCAGCATCGTTCATGTCGATCACGTCCATCGACACCGACTGCTGGACGTTGCCGCCAATCGCCTTGACCACGCGCGCGGCGGGATCCACTTCGACCACGATGTCGCAATGCATCGGCGTGGTGCCAAAACCGATCTCCGCCGCGCTGGAGATGTACTTGTCGCGTCCGCGGGCGGCGCAAATGACGTCGCCCGGCCTCGGTACCGCCGGCATCGGCTCGATATGGAAGGCCGGACGGGGCAGGATGCCGTCGCGTGCGTCCACTACATACATCGAATGTGACTGGCCGGTCAGGAACTGGTCATTGTCGAGTCCCGCCTTGCGCATCACCCACGAAATGAACACGGCCGACCACGCCCAGGCGCCCTGGGTGATCTGACGGCAATTCGGCGCCTCACCGACGATGCCCCAGTACCCCTGTGCCATCTGGCAGCCCCGGGGCGTGGCTTCCATGCCGGTGCCATCCGGAAAGCGCACGCAGTCCGCTTCCCGGCCGTTCTCGTCATTTTCGGTATCCGCCGACGCCTGGCTGCTGACGTCACCGCCGTCCGATGCCTTTTCAGGTCCGGCAATCACCGGAGCAGGCAGCGGACTCTGTGTGACGCAGGCGCTGTCGTCACGCCCGATATGCACCACCTGTTGCCCCCATTTGCGCCATTCCTGCATGGCGATATCGACAATGCGCTCGCGCGGCGTTGCGCCAGGCGGCGTGGTCACCTGCTGATAGTCGGGGAGCGGCACGGCCTGCGGGCGAGCCGTTTTCGGGGGCGTCGTGGTACAGCCGCAAAGCACGGCGAGGGCAATTGCCGCCGTCAGTCTCTGCGCCAGCGCCTGTGGAGAAGACTGTGGAGCCTTATGTGGAAAGCGCTGTGAATAACGCTGTGGAAATCTGCGCGGCAGCAAGCGGGGCAGCATGTCGGGTCCATGCGTCGCGACATCCCGCAATGCCTTGATCAGACAAGGCTGGATGGCATTTTTCAGGGATTTTCGGCCATCACGAAAGTGGCGATGCCGACTGTGAGATTCTACCCGCGGCGTCGCGGGAAATCCTTTGTGGATAACGTCCCCCGCCTGGCGCGCACCTGCGCCAGTTCTGGCGTCTGGCGGCGGCACGGCGGGGTCATGCGATACGGGCTGGAGACGCCCGCAGGCATTACTGGTTGACTGCGTCCTTGAACTTCTGACCGGCCTTGAACTTCACGGTCTTTGCAGCTTCCACCTTGATCTCTTCACCGGTACGCGGGTTACGCGCCATGCGCTCGCCACGTTCGCCCTTGCTGAAGGTGCCGAAGCCGATCAGGCTCAGGGTCTCACCCTTGGCCACGGCGTCCATGATGGCGCCCAGGGTCACGTTAAGGGCTTGCTCGGCCTTCGCCTTGGTCAGACCGTCCACGCCTGCTGCAATTGCGTCGATCAGTTCAGTTTTCGTCATGCTTCACTCCGTATCGAGTTGAAAAAACACCAGCGTCCAGCCCGGAGACTTCACCCTGGAAGCTGCTCTGGCAAAGACGCCGCGGGCCACATCATACCGTGTCGGGCAAAGTGCACCGGAAACAAGATTGTTACCGGTTACGTTTGCACGGCCGCGTCAGCAAAGGGATGGCGGGGATTGGAGACGTTCTGGAAGCCCTGTGAGCGCGTATACGGCGAATACGGCCACAGAGGCTCCTGGCCCCTCCTGGAGGCTGTCAGGGACGTATACGGCCCTGTGAGCGCGTCCTGGGGCGTATACGTTGCCTGGGAGGCGTAGCGGAGCGGGTAGAGGCTCAGGCGCTTGCTGGGCACCCCTGCCTGTTTTTTGATCGGCCTTCTGAATTCCGGATTCGAGTCGATGGGTTGCGATGCCCGGAGGTATACGCCTCGACGGCGCCTCTCATGCGTATGGTTTACATCTTCTTTTCATGTATACAGATAGTAGTAGTAGGTAAACGGCGCCCGTTTCTGTGGATAACCGCGTATACGTCAAGTGAATCAAGCGTTTACGTATACCAAAACCACAGGGATGAACGGCTGGGCGGCGTGGATGACTCAGCCATTCGCATGAGGCAGTGCGCGTATACGTGTCGACTTGTTCCTGCGCCGTCCCCATGTCAGCCCCAGTAAACCCACACCAAACGCGCGCGCTTATCCACAGAAATAGCCTTGGTTATCCACATTGGTGGCGGCGAGGTATACGTCCGTCGTGCGTATACCTGAGTGGGCAGCACGGGTATCATCCGGTTCGCGCCGGACTGGGCCGGCCGCCATCGCCACGGGAATCAGCACATGTCGGACAAGGGCACGGACACCAAAGATAAAGAGAAGAAGGCGGGAAAGAAGAAGACCGCCAGTGATCGCATCGAGGTGCGCCAGTCGGGCGTGCATGGCAAGGGCGTTTACGCGATCGGCCAGATCGCCGAGGGTGAGCGCGTGATCGAGTACAAGGGCGAGCACATCTCCTGGAAGGAAGCGCTCAAGCGCCATCCGCACGATCCGAACGACCCGAATCACACCTTCTATTTCAGTCTTGACGACGGCGACGTGATCGACGCCAAGTTCGGCGGAAACCGCGCGCGCTGGATCAATCACGCCTGCGATCCGAACTGCGAGGCGCGCGAGAAGAAGGGGCGCGTGTTCATCCACGCGCTGCGCGATATCGAGCCGGGCGAGGAACTGTTCTACGACTACGGTCTGGTGATCGACGCGCGCTACACAAAGAAGCTCAAGCAGGAATACGAGTGCCGCTGCGGCAGCCCCAAGTGCCGTGGCACGATGCTGGCGCCGAAGGACAAGAAGTAAGGCGATCGGGGCGCAAGGGCCCCGCGCGACACATCAGGCTGCGGTGCCGGGGGCTTCGCACGGAATCCGGATCACGAAACGCATGGTCGGCGGGCGCCCCGGTTGCTCGCCGGTCGCCTCGTCGCTCTCCTCGTCGATCTTTTCGGATCCGACTGACAGTGCCGCCCGTGAGCCAGCAGGCGCCGGCACATCCTCGATGCGGATCGTGCCCTGGTGCAGGGTCACGATTTCATGCACGATGGCCAGCCCAAGGCCAGCGCCGCTCGGCGCGGCCTGGGCCGGCTGCGCGCCCGGCGTGTGATCGCCACGGAAGAAGCGCTTGAACACTTCCTCGCGGCGTGTCGCAGGAATGCCGGGCCCGTTGTCTTCGATCATCACCACGGCCATGCCGCGATGACCCAAGGTCTCGCCGCCGGCGCGCACCGTGATCCGCCCGCCGGCAGGCACATACTTCACCGCGTTGTCGATCAGGTTAGACAGCGCCTCGCGCATCAGCAGACGGTTGCCACGCACCACGGCCGGCGCGCCACCGGTGAAGGTGGGGCCAGGCAGCACCTCGAATCCAAGATCCACACGCCTTGCCAGCGCCTGCGGCACCCATTCGGCACCGATCTCGAAGGCCATCTCGGCCAGATCGAAATGCTCGACCGGTCCTAGCCGTTCGAGCGACAACCCCGGTTCGGCTCGGGCCAGCGACAGCAACTGGTTAGACAGGCGCACGGCGCGATCCGCGGCGGTCTGTACCTCCCGCAGGGCCTGACGGGCCACTTCGAGCGAATCAGCATCAACCGCGCGGTCGGCATGGAGCTTGACGGCGGTCAGCGGGGTACGGAGCTGGTGGGCGGCATCGGCGATGAACTTGCGCTGGGCGTCGAGCGCGTCGCGCAGCCGGGAGAGCAACGCGTTCAGGGCGCGAATCAGCGGCTCGACTTCGGCGGGCATCTGGGATTCGTCCAGCGCCGCCAGCGAGCGCGCGGTCTGGCGGTTGAGCCTGTCGGTCAGGATCTGCAGCGGCACGAGCTCTTCCTTGAGCACGTGCGACAGGATCAGGCTACCTACCAACAGCAGCAGGATCAGCGGCACCGACACCGACAGCAGGATCTCGTTGGCAGCAGTTTCCCGCCGGTCGAGGAGTTCGGCCACTTCGATGACGATCGGCCCGCGCATCGTGCTGGTCTCACCGCCCGTACCCGCTTCATCGGGGCTGGGCGGTGGCAGGTTGACCGGCAGCCGTACCGCGCGCACCTGCCGACCGCTGAACCAGGCATAGAACAGCCGGGCGTCATGCAGCGTGGTCTGGCCCGTGCCGTAGCCGAGCCAGGTATCCATCCCACCGATCAGACCGTCGGGCCCGTGGATGCGCCAGTAGATCCGGTCGGAGCCTTCGGCTTCCACCAGGGTCTGGGCGATCATCGGGATGTCCTGCTCCAGGCGTGGGCCGGCGATGCGGATCTGCTGGGCGATGTTGTTCGCCACGCCATACAGCGCGCGGTCGAATACCTGGGTGGTGTAGTGCGCCGCCAGCCAGTACGACAGCGAACCGCTGGTCAGAACGAGGGCGAACAGCGGCGTGGCCAGCGCGCGCAGCAGGTGGACGCGCAGGCTCGGGTTCGACGTCGGTTTGGGATTGCCGCCGCCGCGCAGGCGCTTGCCGGTCGCGGTCGTTGCGGGCGTGTCACCGGCTTGCGCCGAGGAGGAAGACGAGCGCGGCCACATGGCGATTCAGGGCATCCCGGGGAATCTGCTTCCCTCAGTGGCCGGCACGAATCTGGAGCAGGTATCCGAAGCCGCGCACGGTGACGATCTCGACGTCGCCATCTTCGAGCTTCTTGCGGACGCGGTGCACGTAGACCTCGATGGCGGTGTCGCCCACGGTGTCGCCGCCTTCACCGGCCGGGTGCGCGAACGTGGCCAGATGGTCCTGCAATTGTGCCTTGCTGACCACGCGGCCCTGCCGCTGCAGCAGCAGTTCGAGCACGGCGAATTCGCGGGGTGACAGTTCCAGCGGGCGGCCATCGACGAACATGCGGCGGTCGTTGCCGGACAGGCGGAGCCTGCCCAGGCGCACATCGCGCTCCGGCGCGGCTTCGCCGTGCTGGCTGCGGCGCAGCAGCACACGCACGCGTGCCTCCAGCTCGGGCAGCGCGAAGGGCTTGACCAGATAGTCGTCGGCGCCGGCGTTCAGGCCGGAAAGCTTGTCCTCGAGTTCATCCCGGGCGGTCAGGATGATGACGGGGGTGGTGCGGTTACGGGCGCGGTAGCGGGCCAGCAGCGTCATGCCGTCGATGCCGGGGAGGCCCAGGTCGAGGATGACGAGATCGTGCTGCTCGCGCAGCAGATGGTCGGTGGCGTAGACACCGTCGTGCACCACGCGCACCTGATGGCCGGCGCGGGACAAACCGGCCTCCACGCCGCTGGCGATTTGACGGTCGTCCTCGATCAGCAGGATACGCATGGGAGCAAGACAACGAGACTCGTAGGAGGGATGCCGCTGATTGTACAGGGACGCCCCGTTGTCTGCCTTTCAGTTGCCCTACAGCGCCTTCCCTGGCGTGTTAGCGCGCCAGACCGGCGGCGGCTTTCTCGATGAACGTAGCCAGGTCGATGTCGCGCTGGGTCAGTCCGTTGGCATCGTGGGTAGACAGGGTGATGTCCACGCGGTTGTACACGTTGAACCACTCGGGGTGGTGGTCGACCTTGTCGGCTTGCAGCGCGACGCGTGTCATGAAACCGAACGCCGCGTTGAAATCGGCGAAGCGGAACGATTTCTGGATGGCGTCACGGTCCTGGACCGGGGTCCAGCCAGGCAGGCCGGCGAGCAGGCTCGCGCGGGCCTCTTGGGAGAGAGGAGTCATGATGGGGGCTCGATCTGAATAGTAGGGTAAGACGAAGGCCGGCCCGCCCGGGCCGCGAGCGGCCGGGCTTGCCGGCATTGTTTCACAAAGCGGCTGGCGGGATGCGCGCCGCTCAGATGTCGTCGCTGTCGGCCCAGCCTTCGCGGGTGCCAACGTTGATCACGCGATCGCCCTCGACAATATCGCCGGCGCCCAGCGTCGGCAGGGTGCGCAGTTCCGGGTACAGCGCGGTGAAATCGGGGCGGGTGGCGTCGAACAGCTGTTCAAAGCTGTCGATCACGAAGTAGGTCTTCTGGAACGTGTCGATGCGGTAGCGCGTGCGCATGATCCGGTGCAGGTCGAAGCCGATGCGGTTCGGGCTGGCCGAATCCAGGCTGTAGATCGACTCGCCCTGGCTGGACAGGATGCCGGCGCCGAAGATGCGCAGGCCCGCGGGCGTGCGGATCAGCCCAAATTCCACGGTGTACCAGTACAGGCGCGCCAGCATGTCGAGCGCGCCGAGCTTGGCCGCCTTGAGGCCGCCCTTGCCGTACGCCTCCATGTAGTCGGCGAAGATCGGGTTGATCAGCAGCGGCACGTGGCCGAACACGTCGTGGAAGCAGTCCGGTTCCTGCAGGTAATCAAGCTGCTCGGGCTTGCGCATCCACCAGCTTGCCGGGAAGCGGCGGTTGGCCAGGTGGTCGAAGAACACCTCGTCCGGCACCAGGCCCGGCACGGCCACGACCTGCCAGCCGGTGGCGCGCATCAGCGTTTCGTTGAGCTGGTCGAATTCGGGCACGCGGTCGCGTTCCATGCCCAACGTGGCCAGTCCCTGGAGAAATTCGTCGCACACGCGGCCCTGGAGCATCGAAGCCTGGCGGTCGTACAGCTTGCGCCAGATCGCATGGTCGGTATCCGTATAGCGGTGCACCGGCTGGGCGATGGTGAAGTCCGGGCGCAGTTCCTGGCCCGATAGCAGACCCTCGTCGAACTGTTCCTTGAGCTTGGCGGTCATCGTGCCAGCAAAGGCGGTGGCGCTTTCCTGCGGGGCGGCCGTGGCGATCATCTATGTCTCCTGTATGCGGAATTTCTGCATAGTCTAGCGATCGGACGCTGCATTCAGGCCGCAAAATCGGCCAGATTCGGGTTGTGAATGCATATAATCTGCGCATATCTAACATTCAATGCGGGATTAGTGCGAGCCATGAACCACGCCGACCTGGACCCCTTCGACCTGGCCTTGCTGGCGGCGCTGCAAGCCGATGGCAGATCCACCCATCAGCAACTGGCGGAGCGCGTGCACCTGTCGCCGAGCCAGGTCGGCCGGCGTCTGGCGCGGCTCGAGGCCGACGGCGTGATTACCGGCTATCGCGTAAACCTGTCGCCACAAGCCCTGGGCCTGGGGGTGCTGGTCTTCATCAGCGTCAAGCTGGCGCACCATGGCGACACGATCATCGAGCGCTTCGCCGAGGAAATCCTGCTGCTGGAGGAAGTGCAGGAGTGCTACTCGGTGGCGGGCGAAGCCGATTACCTGATCCGCGTGGTGGTGGCGGATCTGCCCACGCTGGCCGAATTCACGATGAAACGCCTGATGCGCGTACCCGGTGTGGAGAGTATCCGGTCGAACATTGTGCTGACCGCGCTCAAGCGCGAAGGACCGCTGCCACTTTCACATTTGCGCTGAAACGGTCACGCGATCTGAACAAAATGTGCAGAGGCTTGCGCTTGCCATCCGCGCATGTCACCCTCGCCCGGTGGCAAATCCGGAAAGGGCAAGATGATGTCGAAGATCGTCACGGCGGTTGGAACCGCCGCCGCAGGTCTTGTGCTGGGGGCAGTGCTGTGGGCGCCGATGGCGTCGGCCGCGCAGATCACGCGCTTTTCACCCGAAGGGGTGGTCCCGCAGGTACGGCAGGTGGCGATCCGCTTCGACGAGGCGATGGTGCCGATGGGCGATCTCAAGGCTGCACCGCCAGCGGCTGTGTCCTGTACCGGTGGCAGCGTTGGCGGCAGCGGGCGATGGGTCAACGCTACCAACTGGGTCTACGACTTCGAGCGTGACTTGCCCCCGGGCGTGCGATGCTCGGTGCGGATGTCGGCAGGCCTCAAGAGCGTGGCTGGCAAGACCTACGCCGGCAAACCGGAATACAGGTTCGAGACCGGCGGCCCATTCGTGATCTCGGCGCGCCCGTCGGGTGGACAGATCGAGGAAGACCAGGTGTTCGTGCTGCGCTTCAACGGCGCGGCCACGGCGGGATCGATCCGTGAACATGCGTGGTGCCAGGCTGAAGGCCTCGGCGAGCGGATCCCGGTCAGGCTGCTGACGGGCAAGGAGCGGGATGGCGTCATCGAAGCGGTGCGCTGGAACGACATCGTCAAGCAAAACCCCGAAGCCGTGCACCTGCTGGCCTGCCAGCAACGCCTGCCCGCCGGCGCGCGCATGCAGCTCGTGCTCGATGCCGGCATCTCCACCCCGTCCGGGCTGGCCACTACCGCGCCGCGCCGCTTCGACTATCAGGTACGCGAACCGTTTGCCGCGGGCTTCACCTGCGAGCGCGAGCGTGCCGAAGCCCCATGCACACCGCTGCGGCCGCTGGTCGTCACCTTCACCGCACCGGTACCGCGCAAGCTGGCCGAGCACATCGTGCTCAAGACGCCGTCCGGCCCGCGTGCGCCGAAGTTCGATAGCGACGATGCCAGGGACGCTCCGGTGTCGTCGGTCACGTTCCCCGGCCCCTTCCCGGAGAAGGCCAGCCTCACTATCGAGGCGCCGAAGGATCTGAAGGACGAGAGCGGTCGCTCGCTGTCCAATGCCGACCTGTTTCCCATCAAGCTGACCACCGCCGCGCTGCCGCCGCTGGCCAAGTTCGCCGCCGCGCCGTTTGGCGTGGTCGAACGTTTTGCCGATGTGCCGCGCGGCAAGTCGCCGGCTGACTATCCGCCGCTGCTGCCAGTCACGCTGCGCAACGTCGAGGCTGATCTGCCGGCGCTGTCGGCGCGGGCCGAAGCCGGCACGGTTGCACGACTCAAGGTCGATGACGATGGCGCGATCCTGCGCTGGTTCGGCATGGTCAAGCGTATGCACGAGAACTCGTGGACGCGTCAGGAGCTGGATGCGATCCGCGCGGGCAAATCGCCGTCGGAAGCACGCAGCCCGCGCAACGCGCCATCTATCGAGACCCGCTCGGTATCGTTGCTCGAAGGCGTATCCGGCGCGAAGACGCTGGCGATTCCGAAATCGAACGACACCTCGCCTCGGCCGTTCGAAGTGGTCGGTATTCCGCTGCCGGAACCTGGCTTCCATGTGGTTGAGATCGCTTCGCCGATGCTGGGCGAAGCACTGCTTGGCCGGAAGGCGCCGATGTATGTGCGCACGGCGGTACTGGTGACCAACCTCGGTGTGCATTTCAAGTTGGCGCGTGGCCTGGCCGATGGCGACATGAGCGGTCTGGCGTGGGTCACGTCGCTGGATGACGGCAAGCCCGTGGCCAATGCGAAGGTGGCCGTGCGTAGCTGCGATGGCGAGTTGCTGGGCGAAGGCGCGACCGATGCCAGCGGCGTCGCCCGCTTCGCAAAGCTGCCCGATCGCCGCTACAAGGATTGCGCGAACGGCATGGACGGCTACTTCGTCTCGGCGCGCATTGCGGCGGACCATCCACAAGCGCGCGGCAAGGCCGATATGGCGTTCGTGATGTCCGACTGGAATCGTGGCATCGAAACGTGGCGCTTCAATGTGCCGACCGACCTGAGCCCGAACCAGACCGTGCGCGCGCATACGATCTTCGATCGCACACTGCTGCGCGTGGGCGAAACGGTGTCGATGAAGCACCTGATCCGCACGGAGACCGCGCAGGGATTCGCGCTGCCTGCCGCGATGCCGGACAAGGTGGTCATCACGCACGAAGGTAGTGGCCAGACCTATGAACTGCCGCTGGCGTGGCGCAACACGGCTACGGGTGGCCGCAGCGCCGAGAACACCTTCCAGGTGCCTCAGGCGGCCAAGCTTGGCGTCTACGATGTGGCGCTGGTCTATGGCGATGGGCGCACGCTGAGCAGCGGCAGCTTCCGCGTGGAAGCGTTCCGACTGCCGGTGCTGGCTGGCACGCTGTCGGTGACCAAGGATCCGAAGGCGAAGGGCAATGCCCTTGTGGCGCCCGCCGAGGTACCGGTTGGCGTGGAGATCCACTACACGAACGGTGGTGGCGCAGCCGGGCTGCCGGTGAGCGTGTCGGCGCTGATGCGCAACAAGTACGTGAACTTTGCCGACTACGACGATTTCTCGTTCAACCCGCCACGACCGCAGCAGCAGAGCGCCAGCGGTGACGAGGAGGAAGACCAGGAAGGCGAGAGCTCGCGCGACGAAGCGGAGAAGCTCGTTGCCGACAAGCTGCCGTTGACGCTCGACAAGGACGGCAATGGCAAGGTCACGATCAAGAAGCTGCCGAAGGTGAACGTGCCGGGCGACCTCGTGCTCGAAGCGGGTTTTGCCGATCCGAATGGAGAGATCCAGACGCTGCGGCAGACCGTGCCGGTGTGGCCGTCGGCGGTGGTGGCAGGCATTCGCGCCGCGAACTGGGTATCGGTGTCACAGAAGCTGGCCGTGTACGGCGTGGTGCTCGACACGCAGGGCAAGCCGGTTGCCGATACGCCGGTACAGGTCAAGGCGAGCGCGCGGATCACCACGTCGGCGCGCAAGCGCGTGGTGGGTGGCTTCTATCGCTACGACAACCGCAGCGAAACGAAAGACCTCGGCGTGGTGTGCGAGACGCGTACCGACGCACAGGGCCGCGCGCGTTGCGAGGTAGCGTTGTCGCAGGCGGGTGAAGTGGAACTGGTAGCCAACGCGCGCGATGGCGATGGACGCGTGACACAGGCCGCGACGACCGTCTGGGTCACGCGCCAGGGCGAACTCTGGTTCGGCGGCGAGAACCACGACCGCATGGACGTGCTGCCGGAGAAGAAAGCCTACGCGCCGGGCGACACCGCGGTGTTCCAGGTACGGATGCCGTTCCGCCGCGCGACGGCGCTGGTCGCCATCGAGCGCGAAGGCATCCTGGACACCGAAGTGGTCGAGCTGAACGGCACCGATCCGACCATCAAGCTCAAGGTCAAGCCGGAGTGGGGCCCGAACGTGTATGTCTCGGTGCTCAGCATTCGCGGGCGTCTGCGCGAAGTGCCCTGGTACTCGTTCTTCACATGGGGATGGCGTCAGCCGCTGGACTGGTGGCACGCGTTCCGCAGCGAGGGCAAGGAATACGTGGCGCCGTCTCCGCTGGTCGATCTGTCGAAGCCGGCGTTCCGGCTCGGTCTGGCGGAGATCCGCGTCGGCAACGAAGCGCACCGGCTCGACGTGACCGTCACGCCTGACAAGGCCACGTATCCGGTGCGCGGCAAGGCGCATGTGGTGGTGCAGGTGAAGCTGCCCGACGGCAAGCCGGCGGCGAATGGCGAGGTCGCGCTGGCGGCGGTCGATCAGTCGCTGCTCGAACTGATGCCGAACACAAGCTGGAACCTGCTCGATGCGATGCTGCAGCGGCGCAGCTATGGGGTGGAGACCTCGACGGCGCAGATGGAGATCATTGGTCGCCGCCACTATGGCCGCAAGGCCGTGGCCGCGGGCGGTGGTGGCGGCAAGAGCCCGACGCGCGAGCTTTTCGACACGCTGTTGCTGTGGAATCCGCGCGTGCAGCTCGATGCGGAAGGCAAGGCCGCGCTCGACGTGCCGCTCAACGATTCGCTGACCAGCTTCCGCATCGTCGCCGTGGCCGATCTTGGCGCGGGCCGCTTTGGCAGCGGCAGCGCGTCGATCGCAGCGACGCAAGACCTGCAGATGATCGCCGGCCTGCCGCTGCTGGTGCGCGAGGATGACAAGTACCGCGCGATGTTCACGCTGCGCAATACCACGCAGCGTGCGATGACCGTGGAAGCGACCGCGCGCGCGACGCTGGTCGACGCGCAGACGCTGCCCACGCAGACCGTGCAGATTCCTGCCGGTGAAGCGCGCGAAATCGGCTGGGACATCACCGCGCCGGCACTGCTGGCGTTCAGCCGCGGCGGGTCGATCCTTTGGGAAGTGGGCGCGACCGAGAAGGGCACCGGCACCGCCAGCGACAAGCTCAAGGTCTCGCAACAGATCGTTCCTGCCATCCCGGTGACGGTGCAGCAGGCAGTGCTGGCGCAATTGACGCCGAACGCGTCGATGCCAGTGCAGGCGCCGGCTGGCGCGCTGGCGGATCCAAAGGGCCAGGTGCGCGGCGGGATGCAGGTGTCGTTGCAGTCGTCGCTGGCTGGCGGCATGCCCGGGGTGCGCGAATGGTTCCGCAACTATCCGTTCACGTGCCTCGAGCAACGCTCGTCGAAGGCGCTCGGCCTTGGCGATGCCACCGCGTGGGATGCATTGATGGTGCAGTTGCCGTCTTACCTGGACAGTAACGGGTTGGCCGCGTACTTCCCGCTGCGTAGCGATGGAAGCTACGGCAGCGAAGTGCTGACGGCCTATCTGCTCTCGATCTCCGACGAGGCTGCGCGTGCTGGCCTGCCGATGCGCGTGCCGGACGCGCTGCGCGATCAGATGGAGCGCGGACTGACTGCCTTTGTCGAAGGCCGCATCACGCCGCCGCGCTGGGCGCCGTCTTCGGCGACGATGGATCTCGACGTGCGCAAGCTTGCCGCGCTGGATGCGTTGTCGCGCACCGGCCATGCGCAGGCGCGGATGCTCGGGTCGATCCAGATCCTGCCCGAGCAGTGGCCGACGTCGGCGCTGATCGACTGGCTCGGCATCCTGTCGCGCGTGCAGGATATCCCGCAGCGTGACAAGCGCATGGCCGAAGCCACGCAGTTGCTGCGCAGCCGGCTGACGGTGCAGGGCACGCGACTGGTGTTCTCCACCGAGCGCACCGACAACTGGTGGTGGCTGATGTCTGGTGGCGATGTGAACGCCGCGAAGCTGCTTGCGCTGGCGACACAGTTGCCGGACTGGAAGGGCGATGTGCCCGAACTGGTGACGGGGCTGCTCGGCCGGCAGACGCGCGGCGCGTGGATGACGACCACGGCCAACGCCTGGGGCGTGCTGGCGATCCAGCGCTATGCGCAGGTGTACGAGAAGACGCCGGTGGCAGGCGCAGCGCGCGTCGCGCTGGGCGATGCCTCACGCACGTTCGAATGGTCGAAGGCCACGCAGAAGGATGGCGTGGCCAGCGGCATGGTCGAATTGCCGTGGCCGGCCAAGACATCGACGGCACCGGCCACGCTGCAGGTCGAACAGCAGGGCTCGGGGCGTCCGTGGGCCACTGTGCGCGCGCTGGCGGCCGTACCGCTGACCGAGCCGGTGTCGGCGGGCTATCGCGTGCGCCGTACCGTGACGCCGGTGGATCAGGCGGTGGCAGGCAAGTGGTCGCGTGGCGATACGTATCGGGTGAAGCTCGACATCGACGCGCAGGCCGACATGACGTGGGTGGTGGTCAGCGATCCGGTACCAACCGGCGCGACGATTCTCGGCAGCGGCCTGGGCCGCGATTCGGAAATCGCAACGCGTGACGAGAAGAAGTCGTGGTCTGCCTTCACGGAACGCACACCTGCGGTCTATCGCGAGTACTTCGGCTATGTGCCGAAGGGGGCGTTGTCGGTCGAGTACACGGTGCGCCTGAACAACGCCGGTGAGTTCACGCTGCCACCCACGCGCGTTGAAGCGCTGTATGCGCCCGATGTGTTCGGTGAGACGCCGAACGCCAAGATGACGGTGGGGGCCAAACCGTGAGCTGGATCGCCATGCGGATGCCCCCACGCGTGCGCGAATGGTGGATTGCCGGCGTGCTGGCCGGCGTGACATACGGCGTGATGCTGATCCAGGTGTCCGCGTACTTGCCTCCCGGCACGCCGTTGACGGGCCAGATCGCCTATCAGCCGATCTGGAAAACCGCGATGGCGGTCATGCTCGCGCGCGCGGCGTGGTTCCATCGCCCGCTAGGAGAGCGGCGCTGGCTCGTGACCGCGCTGCTCTTCTCCGCGCTGGGAGATTTGTTGCTGGCGCTGCCTGGTCTGAAGATCTCGTTCATCGGCGGGCTCGGGGCGTTCCTGATGGCGCACCTGGCCTATCTGCGCCTGTTCGTGCCGATGATGGGAGACCTGCGGCCGCATCGGCTGATCGGCTGTGGTCTGATCATCGGCGCGGCGGGCGCATTGCTTGGGCGCTTCTGGCCGAATCTCGGCGATCTGATGTGGCCGGTCACGGTCTACATCTGCGTGCTGGCGGCGATGGCCTGCACGACGATGCTGGCATCGCTGCCGACGGCGCTGGCGGCAATCGGCGCCCTGTTTTTCGTGGCGTCGGACGCGATGATCGGCATCGCGAAATTCCTGTCGTTGTTCGACACGTACCAACTCGGCATCTGGTGGACCTACGCCATCGCACAGGTGCTGCTGGTGGCGGGCGTGGTGGCCGAGCGGGACGCGTGAGAGGTTGGGGTTCGTGATGAAGCGTGGTGGGATTCATGTTGCTGTGGCGCTGCTGTTATTCGCGGGCGCCGCGCAGGCCGTGCCCACGTTTCGAGAGGTTCGCGCCAACTGGCGCAGCGCCGATATCGTGGTGGTGGATCGCCACGGCGAAACCGTGGCCCGCGTGCGTGACGACTTCCGCGCGCGGCGTGGCGACTGGGTGACGCTGACCGATACGTCGCCGGCCTTGCGCACCGCCATCGTGCTATCCGAGGACAAGCGCTTCTACGTGCATAGCGGCGTCGACTGGCAGGGCGTGGCGGCTGCCGCATGGGCCAATCTGTGGAACACGCGCACACGTGGCGCTTCGACGCTGACGATGCAGCTCGCCGGGTTGCTCGACGAGGATCTGCGCGCGGGCCGTGGTCGCAGCATCGGACAGAAAGTCGAGCAGGCGGTCAGCGCGGCGTCACTTGAGCGTGGCTGGAGCAAGGACCAGATCCTCGAGGCATACCTGAATCTGGTGCCGTTCCGTGGCGAACTGGTGGGGCTCTCCGCGATGTCGCAGACGCTGTTCGGCAAGGTGCCGAGCGGGCTCGACGCGCGTGAGTCGGCAGTGGCCGTCGCGCTCGTGCGCGCGCCCAATGCCTCGGCCGCGCAGGTGTCCAAGCGTGCGTGCGGCATTCTGCGCGACATGGGCCAGCCGCGCGAATGCGAGGGGCTCGACGGTTTCACCGCGCTGGTGCTGGTGAAGTCAGCCAGTGCGCAGACCGGCCCGCAGGCCCGCAACGCCAATCTCGCGCCGCATCTGGCGCGTGCCGTTATCGCGCAGGCACGAGAGTCCGGCAAGCCGGTGCCGCCGCGCATCACCTCCACCCTCGATGCCGGGCTGCAACGCGTGGCGGTGACCAGCCTCGATCGCCATCTGCGCGAGCTGGCGGGGCGCAATGTCGAGGACGGCGCCGTGGTGGTGATCGACAATGCCAGCGGCGACGTGCTGGCCTATGTCGGCTCTTCAGGCATCCTGTCCGCGGCGTCACAGGTCGATCACGCGGCGGCGCTGCGGCAGGCCGGTTCGACGTTGAAGCCATTCCTCTATGAACAGGCTATCGAGGAACGCAGGCTGACCGCGGCTTCGCTGCTTGACGATCGTCCCGTGAATCTGCCTACCGGCGGTGGCCTCTATATTCCGCAGAACTATGACCATCGCTACGCAGGCTGGGTCAGTCTGCGCGCCGCGCTGGGTTCGTCGCTGAACGTGCCGGCCGTGCGCACGCTGGTGATGGTGACGCCGCACCGCTTTCATCAACGGCTGGTGGCGCTCGGCCTGCCGCTGACGCAATCAGGCGACTACTACGGCTATAGCCTTGCGCTGGGCAGTGCGGATGTGTCGCTGCTGTCGCTGACCAATGCCTATCGCAGCTTCGCCAACCAAGGCGCGTATGCGCCATCGCGGATGACGCAGAATGCGGCCGTACCGTCGAAGCAGAACGTGATGATGCCGGCGGCGACGTTCGTGATCGGGGATGTGCTGTCTGATCGCCACGCGCGGGCGCGCACGTTCGGGCTCGACAGTCCGCTGACCACGCGTTTCTGGACGGCCGTGAAAACCGGCACGAGCAAGGACATGCGCGACAACTGGTGCGTCGGCTGGTCGGAGCGCTACACAGTGGGCGTGTGGGTCGGCAATGCCAGCGGCGCGAGCATGCACGACGTGTCGGGAGTGTCTGGCGCAGCGCCCGTATGGCATGAGGTCATGGAAGCGCTGCATCAGCGCACGCCGAGCCGCGCGCCGGCGATGCCATCAGGCGTTGAGCGTGTGGCATTGACGTTCGATGACGAACTCGAGCCAGCACGGCAGGAGGTATTCCTGAGCGGCACCGCGATGCGGCGCGTCAGTGTGGGCACGACGGAGCAGGGCAACACGATGCCGGCTATCGCCAGCCCGGCCGACGGCACGATCTTCGCGCTCGATCCCGATATTCCTCCGGCCGCGCAGCGGATCTGGTTTCATGCCGATGGGCTGACGGGTCAGACCGCGCGCGCGGTGAGCTGGCGCATGGACGGCAAGCCGCTCGGTAAGGGCGGGCAGGTTGCCTGGTTGCCATGGCCGGGCCGGCATCGCGTGCAACTGGTCGATGCGGCGGGGAAGGTCGTGCACGAGATCGGCATCGAGGTGCGCGGCGCGGGCGTTCGTGAGACGGCGGCGCCACGGAAGACGCCTGCGGGGCCGGTCCGGCAATAGCCGCACGACGCGCGTATCATCGCGGGGTTCGCTGAAGTACCTATCCTGAGGAGCTTCCAGATGACCACACCACGCAAGCTGGGCCGTAACGGCCCCGAGGTATTTCCCATCGGTCTGGGCTGCATGGGCATGAGCGAGTTCTATGGCGCGCATGACGATGCCGAATCCATCCGCACGATTCACCATGCGCTCGACCACGGCGTGAATCTGCTCGACACCGCCGACATCTATGGTCCACACACGAACGAGCAACTCGTGGGGCGCGCGCTTGCCGGTGGCCGGCGCGACAAGGTGGTGCTGGCGACCAAGTTCGGCATCGTGCGCGATCCGTCGAATCCGACGGCGCGCGGCGTCAATGGTCGTCCCGAATATGTGCGCGCCGCCTGCGATGCGAGTTTGAAGCGGCTCGGTGTCGACCATATCGATCTGTACTACCAGCACCGCATCGATCCCGATACGCCGATCGAGGACACCGTTGGCGCAATGGCCGAACTGGTCAAGGCGGGCAAGGTGCGGTGGATCGGCCTTTCTGAAGCCGGTGTCGAGACAATCGAGCGGGCGCACGCGGTGCATCCGGTCACGGCGCTGCAGACCGAGTATTCGCTCTGGACGCGTGACGTCGACGAGAACGGCATCATGGCTACCTGCGAGCGGCTTGGCATCGGCTTCGTGCCGTATAGCCCGCTGGGCCGTGGGTTCCTGACCGGCGCGATCCGCACGCCCGACGATTTCGAAGCGGACGACTATCGACGTACCAATCCGCGCTTCATGGGCGAGAACTTCGCGCGCAACCTGCAACTGGTCGATGCCGTGCGAGCGTTGGCGAGCGAGAAGGGATGCTCGCCGGCGCAACTGGCGCTGGCCTGGGTGCTGACGCGCGGTGAACACGTGGTGCCGATTCCCGGCACGCGGCGCGTGGCCAATCTCGACGACAACCTGGGCGCGCTCGGCGTGACGTTGAGCGCGCAGGATCTGGCCCGCATCGACGCGATCTTCCCGCTGGGCGCAGCGGCGGATACGCGCTATGCGGCAGCGATGATGCAGTTCCTGTCGCGCTGAGCGGAACCGAGTCATCGGCGCGGCGTACTTCCGGCGACTCTCGGCGACAATGGCGGTCTCGTTTGCCAAACCGCCTTGTTGCCGATGACCGCTCCCGCCGCTTCGTTCGTCCCCCTGGATGCCGCCGCCACGGCGGCACGCCTGCCTTATCCGGAACTCGCCCAAGCCATCGCGGCCATGCTGGCCGAGCTACGCGACGGGACCGCCATGGCGCCACCGCGTATCGCGCTGCCGGTCGGTGACGCGGAGCGCGGGCATGGCACGCTGCTGGTCATGCCGGCACGCAACCGCGACATCGTGATGACCAAGAACATCACGGTGCATCCCGACAACCCGCAGCGCGGGCTGCCCAATATCCTCGGCGAGGTGGTCGTCGCCAACGCACACACTGGTGAACGGATCGCATTGCTCGATGGCCCGACCGTCACGGGCCGCCGCACAGCTGCCGTGTCGCTGCTCGCGGCCCAGTCGTTCGCGCCGGTGTCGGATGGCGAGCTTCTGATCGTCGGCGCAGGCGTGCAGGCGCAGACGCATCTCGAGGCGTTCGTGGCTGGCTTGCCCGTTCGCAAGGTCTGGCTGCATTCGCGCACGCGAGACAAGGCCGAGGCGCTGGCCGAGCACGCCGGGCGCCTCGGCGTCTCGGCCACGGTGATCGAGGATGTGGCGGAGGTGCTGCCGCGTGTGTCGATGGTGGTGACGGTGACATCGAGCCGCACGCCGGTCCTGCCCGATCTCGACAGCGGCCTGTGGACCGACCGCCATTTCATCGCAGCAGTGGGCGCATTCCGACCGGAAATGTGCGAACTGCCTCCGCGGCTTTGCCATGCGGCGGCGGCCAGTGGACGTCTGCTGGCGGACACGCTTTTCGGTATCGAGGATGAAGCGGGAGACCTGCTGCAGGCCGGTATCGACTGGCAGACCGTGCAGCCGTTCGAGACAGCGATCCTGGAGGCTGACGCATTGCGTGCGCGGACCGGGAGTCCTCTCGTGTTCAAGAGCGTGGGCTACGCGCTCTGGGATCTCGCAGCATGCGTGCTGGCCAGCAAAAAGTGACACAAAATGCCTTCGCACAATACCCGAACGGGTGTTTGAGCACGGTCAGCTGACGCCAGAAGGGCCATTTTTCCGAAATGGTCTTTCATGCTTGAAACAGAACCGTTGCGCGGAAGCGTCGGTGCGTAGGCAAAAACCCGAAAATTCCTACTCAGACTTTGGGTTAACCCTGTCTTTAGGGCAAATCTTCTACCGTTGGGTAACCGGTTTGAAACAGTCGGGGCCCGGCGCGCAGGATAATGCGCCCCTAGCAGTGCGTTGTAACCAAAGGACGGAGTAAGAGGAACAATGAAGACGATCTATAAGAAGATGCTGGTGGCAGGCGCCGCCATGGCACTGGCTGGTGTTGCACAGGCTCAATCGGCAGGCAGCAATATGGTCAGTTTTGGCTGGATGCGAATCATGCCGACGGGCCACTCGGAATTTCTGACCATTGATTCGATTGGTGGCTTCCCGGTCGGTGCGCAGAAGCCGAACACGGGCGCGACGATCGATTCGGCCGATACGCTCGGCCTGACCTTCGCCCACTTCTTTACCGACAATATCTCGGCGGAATTCGTGCTCGGCGTGCCGCCGAAGCACAACGTGAGCGGCGACCGCGGCTACGAGAAGTACGGCAAGCTGGGCGAAGTGCGCCAGTGGAGCCCGGCCATCGTGGCCAAGTGGCACTTCTTCGACGCCAAGACCAAGTTCCGCCCGTACGTCGGTCTTGGTGTGAACTACACCTGGTTCACGGGCGAATCCGTGACCAACCAGTCGTTCGTGCAAGGTGAATTCGGTCCGGGTTCGCATATGACCGCAAGCGCCAAGTCGTCGTGGAACCCGGTGTTCAACGTCGGCGCCAGCTACGCCGTGACCGACAACTGGTTCGTCGGCTTCTCGGTGTCGTACGTGCCGGTCACCACCACGGCCAATTTCACGACGACGCTGGCCAACGGCGCGCAGGTCCAGTCGCACACGAAGATCAAGATCGATCCGGTTGTGACGTACCTGAACGTCGGCTACCGCTTCTGAGCCTTTCCGGCGCGGACGTGAAAAAGGGCACCCTCGGGTGCCCTTTCTTGTTTGGCGGCGACGATCAGCTTGCCGACTTGACCGGGTATCCGGCGCCTTCGATGGCCTGCTGCAGCGCCTGGCGGTCCGCAGCCGACTCGACCTTGACCGATTGGGTTGGCACATCGGCCGATACGCGAGCAGCCGGGTCCACGGCCTGCACGGCGCGGGTGATGGAACCGACACAGTGGTTGCAGGACATGCCTTCGACTTGGAACTGGATCATGGTGATGACTCCTGTTGGGTTGGATCGGTGAGCAATGAATCTCGACGACAGGTTGAAGTGTGAACCTTCCCACCATGGGAAGCGCAAGTGTCGCGTGCGGCTCAACAAATCCTTGACCTTCCAATGGTGGTAAGGTTCACAGTGCAGTTGTCGCGCTCCGTCGCTCAGATTCCACGACTCCGATGACCCATCCTGCCGCATCTCTCCAACCATCCGAATGGCGTCTACCTGTTGAGGGTATGACGTGTGCTTCGTGCGTGCGCCGCGTGGAAACGGCGCTGGCCAAGGTGCCTGGCGTGCATGACGTCGCGGTCAATCTGGCCACCGAGCAGGCCACGCTGCAGGCCGATAGCCCCGAAGTGCTGAACGCGGCTGCCAAGGCCGTGGCCGATGCCGGCTATGACGTGCCGCGTGCCGAGATCGAACTCAATATCGCCGATATGACCTGCGCGTCATGCGTGGGCCGTGTCGAGCGTGCGTTGCGCGCCGTGCCGGGCGTGGTGGACGCGCAGGTGAACCTGGCCACTGAGCGTGCCACGGTCACCGTGCTGCGCGGCGCGGCCGATGTGGAGACGCTGGCCGCCGCCGTGGAGCGCGCCGGGTACGGTGCCACGCCGGTGGTCGAAGCCGCTGCCGCAGCGGTGGGTACGGCCGAGGCCGGTCCCGGTTTCTGGGCCGGCCCGTGGCCGGTGGTGATCTCGGCAGCGCTGTCGTTGCCGCTGGTGATGCCGATGGTGCTCGAATGGTTCGGCATCCACGCGATGCTGCCGGGCTGGGTGCAATGGGCGCTGGCCACGCCGGTGCAGTTCGTGTTCGGCTGGCGCTTCTACAAGGCGGGCTGGAAGGCGGTGCGCGCCGGTGCCGGCAATATGGACCTGCTGGTCGCGCTCGGCACCTCGGCGGCGTACTTTCTGTCGATCTGGCAGATGGCCGAGGCTGGCGATGCCATGCCACATCTCTACTTCGAAAGCGCGGCCGTGGTGATCACGCTGGTGCGGCTGGGCAAATGGCTCGAGACACGGGCCAAGCGCCAGACGGCCGACGCGATCCGCGCGCTGGCTGCCTTGCGCCCCGATACCGCACAGGTACGCCGCAACGGCGTGGAGCAGACCGTGCCGCTGGCCAGCGTGCGTGTTGGCGATGAGATCGTGGTGCGTCCCGGCGAGCGGATTCCGGTAGACGCCGATGTCGTGGAAGGCAGCAGCCATGCCGACGAATCGATGTTGACCGGGGAATCGGTACCCGTGCCCAAGCAGCCCGGCGACAGGTTGACCGGTGGCTCGATCAACTATGACGGGTTGCTCGTGGCACGCACGGCGGCCGTCGGCGCCGAGACCGTACTGGCGAAGATCATCCGCATGGTCGAACATGCCCAGGCCGCGAAGGCGCCGATTCAGCGCATGGTTGACCAGGTCAGCGCGGTATTCGTACCAATCGTGCTGGTCATCGCGCTGGCGACACTGCTTGGCTGGGGCCTGGTCATGGGCGATTGGACCACCGCATTGCTCAACGCCGTGGCGGTGCTCGTGATCGCCTGCCCGTGCGCGCTGGGTCTGGCCACGCCGACCGCGATCATGGCGGGCACTGGCGCGGGCGCCCGCGCGGGCATCCTGATCAAGGACGCGGAGGCGCTCGAGGTGGCGCATCGCGTATCGGTAGTAGCTTTCGACAAGACCGGGACGCTGACCGTGGGCAAGCCCGAGGTGGTGGCGCTGCACGCCGCCGATGGCGACGAGCCCGCATTGCTGGCGAAGCTGGCTGCACTCCAGGCCGGCAGCGAGCATCCGCTGGCGCGCGCGGTGACGACGCTTGCCACGGAACGTGGCATCACCGTGCCAGCGGCCACTGACGTGCGCGCGTTGCCAGGACGCGGTATCGCTGGCATCGTTGCATGGCAGGCACTGCAACTCGGCAGCGATGGCCTGCGTGCCTCGTTGCAGGCCGATGCGGGGTCGCTGCAGAACGATGCCGAGCGGCTGCGTGGCGAAGGCCGCACCGTCTCCTGGCTGATCGATACAGACCAGCGCCGCGTGCTGGGGCTGGTGGCATTCGGCGACGCGATCAAGCCGGGCGCCGCTGCCGCGATCGCACGCCTGCGTGAGGCCGGCATCCACACGGTGATGCTGACGGGCGACAACGCAGGCGCCGCGGCGCGTGTGGGCAAGCAACTGGGGCTCGACGAAGTGCAGGCCGAGGTGATGCCGGAAGACAAGGCCGCGCGTGTCGTCGCGCTCAAGCGCGGTGGCGAAGCCGTGGTGGCGATGGTGGGCGACGGCATCAACGATGCCCCCGCGCTGGCGGCGGCCGATGTTGGCATCGCCATGTCCACCGGCACGGACGTGGCGATGCACGCGGCCGGCATCACGCTGATGCGGGGCGACCCGGCGCTGGTTGCCGATGCGCTGGCCGTGTCGCATCGCACGGTGCGCAAGATCCGCCAGAACCTGTTCTGGGCCTTCATCTACAACGTGATCGGCATTCCGCTCGCGGCGGCCGGTCTGCTCAATCCGGTCGTGGCGGGCGCCGCCATGGCATTTTCAAGTGTCAGCGTGGTCAGCAACGCACTGCTGCTGCGCCGCTGGCATCCGCTCGCAGGCAGTGGCCACAAGGAGGTAACGCAATGAACATCGGAGAAGCCGCGGAAGCCTCGGGCGTTTCCGCCAAGATGATTCGTCACTACGAGTCGATCGGACTGGTCGATGCGCCGCCGCGCAGCGAGGGTGGGTATCGGCGGTATGACGAACGCGCGGTGCACACCTTGCGCTTCGTGCGGCGGGCCCGTAATCTCGGATTCTCGCTCGACGAGATTCGCGGTCTGTTGTCGCTCTGGCATGACCGGGCGCGCGCCAGCGCGGATGTGAAGGCGCTGACGCTCAAGCACGTGGCCGACCTGGAAGTCCGCATCGCCGAACTCGCTGCGATGCGCGACACACTGCGGTCGCTGGCCGAAGCGTGCACAGGCGATGACCGGCCCGACTGCCCGATCCTGTCGGACATGGCCCGTGCCGACGGCGAGGATCGCCCGGCCTGCCATCACTGAGTGCTGGCGGCCCGGGGCCGGGGGAGCGCAGGCGTCAGCGGTACTGAAGGATCCAGATCCAGATCACTAACAACAAGCAGGCGTACCCGACGAGGAGACGTGTGGGATGAATGAACCTGTGACCGCCGCTGGCCTGCCAGGCGCGCGCGAATCCGCCGTAACCGGAGCCGTACCCACCGAGACACGCCAACGAATGCGCGATGGCACCGAGTTGCTGCTGCGCACCTGGCTGCCCGATTCCCAACGCTTTGCCGAGCCGCTTGGCACGGTGCTGCTGGTACATGGGCTGGCCGAGCATAGCGGGCGCTATGGCCACGTTGCTGCCGCGCTCTGCGCGCTCGGCCTGCGCGTGCGGGCCTACGACCATCGCGGCCACGGCGCGAGTGGCGGGCCACGCATGGTGGCGCCCACGCCGGACAGCTATCTCGACGATCTGGCCGAAATCTACGATGGTGCAATGCGGCAATGGAACGAATTGCCGATCGTGCTCGGGCACAGCATGGGCGGACTCATTGCTGCGCGCTTTGCCACCGCGCGCGTGCGGCCGATCCGCGCGCTGGTGCTGTCGTCGCCCGCGCTGGCGCTTCGTCTGTCCAATTCTATGCTTACGATGCATCGAGTGTTGCTTGCTTTGATGCCGCGTATTCGTGTGCCGAATCCAATTGATGCCCGGCTGTTGTCCCACGATGTCGAAGTGGGGCGCGCATATCGCACCGATCCGCTGGTGCAGGGGACGATCAGCGCCAGCGTGCTGGAGACATTCATCCGGGGAATGCCGCAGGCCCTGGCTGATGCGCCGCGGCTGGAAGCGCCCATGCTGATGCTCGTGGGTGGCGCGGACCGCATCGTCGATCCGGAGGGCAGCCGCATCTTCTTCGAGAGCGCGCCAGAGGATCTGCGCGAGATGGTCTGGTTCGACACTGGCTATCACGAGATATTCAATGAAGCCGAGCCGTTGCGCGGCGAGGTGTTTGCGGCACTGACCGGCTGGCTGCGGCAGCGCCTGGAGACTCCGGCAAAGCACTGACGGCGGAAGCACCCCGAGTCGTGCGATGATTTCGGGCATTCCAGCAGTAACTGCCGGTGTCTGAATAGGATCGCAGGGAAATGGAGACGTTCGACTACATCATCGTGGGTGCGGGTTCGGCGGGTTGTGTGCTGGCCAACCGGCTGACGCAGGACAGCGATGTCAACGTGCTGCTGCTCGAAGCGGGCGGCAAGGACGACTATCACTGGATTCATATTCCGGTCGGCTATCTCTATTGCATCGGCAATCCGCGCACCGACTGGCTCTATCGCACCGTGGCCGAAGCCGGCCTGAACGGCCGCTCGCTCGGCTATCCGCGTGGCCGCGTGCTGGGCGGGTCATCGTCGATCAACGGCATGATCTACATGCGTGGCCAACGCGAGGACTACGACGACTGGGCACGCATCACTGGCGATGACGGCTGGCGCTGGGACAACGTGCTGCCGTTCTTCAAACGCAGCGAGGACCATCACCGTGGCGCCAACGAGTTCCACGGGGCCGGCGGCGAATGGCGCGTGGAAGCGCAGCGGCTGCGCTGGGAAATCCTCGAGTGCTTCATCGAGGCCGCCGAGCAGGCTGGCATTCCCCGTACCGACGATTTCAATCGCGGCGACAACTTCGGCGTGGGCTATTTCGAGGTCAACCAGCGTCGCGGCATTCGATGGAATACGTCGAAGGCGTTCCTGCGCCGTGCGGCGGAACGGCCCAACCTGACCATCGTCACCGGCGCGCAGGTCAGCGCCTTGACGTTCGATAGCCCGGACGGCCTGCGCTGCACCGGCGTGCAATACCTGGGCGGTGGCCAACCCCACGAGGCGCGCGCGAAGCAGGAGGTGATACTTGCTGCCGGCGCGATTGGCTCGCCGCAGTTGCTGGAGCTCGCGGGCATCGGCCAGCCAGACCGGCTGCAGGCGCTTGGCATCCGCGTGCGCCACGCGCTGCGCGGTGTGGGCGAGAATCTGCAGGATCACCTGCAGTTGCGTTCGGTGGTCAAGGTCCAGGGCGTGCGCACGCTCAACACGCAGGCGGCGCATTGGTGGGGCAAGCTTGGCATCGGCCTGCAATACGCCTTCAACCAGAGCGGGCCGATGAGCATGGCGCCGTCGCAACTCGGCGCGTTCGCGCGCAGCGATCCGGAGCAGCCTCGCGCCAATATCGAATACCACGTGCAGCCGCTGTCGCTGGACAAGTTCGGCGATCCATTGCACAGCTTCAATGCCTTCACGGCGAGCGCCTGCAATCTGCGCCCCACGTCGCGCGGCAGCGTGCATATAGAAGACGCCGATTTCCGTCGCGCGCCATTGATCGCGCCGAACTATCTGTCCACTGAGGAAGACCGCAAGGTCGCCGCGGATTCGATCCGCCTGACGCGGCGCATCGTGTCATCGCCGGCATTGGCGCGCTACAAGCCGCAGGAGTATCTGCCCGGCGCGACATTCCAGACCGACGAGGAACTGGCGGAAGCTGCTGGCGCGATCGGCACGACAATCTTCCATCCCGTCGGCACTTGCCGCATGGGTGGCGCGGAAGATGCCGACGCCGTCGTCGACAACCGCCTTCGCGTGCGGGGCATCAGTGGTCTGCGCGTTGTCGATGCGTCGGTGATGCCGTTGATCACGTCCGGCAATACGAACTCGCCGACGATCATGATTGCCGAGCGCGCCAGCGATATGATCCGCGCGGATCGCAAGGCAAGCGCTGGTAATCCGGACATCGTCACGGCGCCGTCACCAGCAGTCACTGCATAGTCAGCATGCGGTGCGACACGCACCGCATGAAGACCTGCTGATTACATCATTTTCACGCAGTTTCGACGTCTCTCGCAGACGTCGGTACGCGCTCGCACGTCTGTCGCGTGGGTGACATATCGTGCATGTATTACGCCTAGTGCAAACCCCGATGTTTTGCGACGCAGCAGGCGCACACAATAGTCGCCGGCATATCGGTGCCGCAGACTCCACTTGGTGCTGCGCCACCGCGCCAGTCCGGCAGCCGCGCCGAATCACACCTACAAAGCGGCAACCATGGCGACACAGCGCCGGAGTTCGAACCATTGTCAGTTGCCGGCCAAAATCCGGCATCGCAGCAAGAGGGCGGGCAGGAGACTATGACTCAGGAAACCATCCTGGAAACGAAGAACCTGACGAAGGAATTCAAAGGGTTCACTGCGGTAAGCGACGTCAATCTGCGGGTGCGGCGCGGTTCGATTCACGCATTGATCGGACCGAATGGCGCGGGCAAGACCACCTGCTTCAATCTGCTCACGAAATTCCTGGAGCCGACGACCGGCACGATCCTGTTCAACGGCATCGACATCACGCGCGAGAAGCCCGCGCAGATCGCACGCCGGGGCGTGATCCGCTCGTTCCAGATTTCGGCCGTGTTCCCGCACCTCACCGTGCGCGAGAACGTGCGCATCGGCCTGCAGCGCCAGCTTGGCACCGCGTTCCAGTTCTGGCGTAGCGAGCGTTCGCTCGACGTGCTCAACGGGCGCGCGATGGAGCTGCTCGATCAGGTGGGCCTGACCGAGTACGCCGAGACCGTCACCGTCAATCTTCCTTATGGCCGCAAGCGCGCGCTGGAGATCGCCACCACGCTGGCGATGGAGCCGGAGCTGATGCTGCTCGACGAGCCCACGCAGGGCATGGGCCATGAGGACGTGGACCGCGTGACGCAGTTGATCAAGAAAGTCTCCGCCGGCCGCACGATCCTGATGGTCGAGCACAACATGAGCGTGGTGTCGTCGATCGCCGACAAGATCACGGTGTTGCAGCGCGGCGCGATCCTGGCCGAAGGCCCGTACGCGGAGGTGTCGAAGGACCCGCGCGTGATGGAAGCGTACATGGGCACGGCTGACGCCGAGCTGCAGGGCGCGCACTAAGGGAGACGGACCATGGCGAACGACAACACTCCCGCGCTAGAGATCAAGGACCTGCACGCCTGGTACGGCGAGTCGCACATCCTGCATGGCGTGGACCTGACCGTGAACCGCGGCGAAGTGGTCACGCTGCTGGGCCGTAACGGCGCCGGCCGCACCACGACCATGCGCGCGATCATGGGCCTGACCGGCGCGCGCAAGGGATCGATCAAGGTCAACGGACACGAGACGATCGGCCTGCCCACGCACAAGATCGCGCACTTCGGTATCGGCTACTGCCCGGAAGAGCGGGCGATCTTCTCGAGCCTGTCGTGCGAGGAAAACCTGCTGCTGCCGCCGATGCTCAAGGGCGCCAACGCAGGCAAGGGCATGAGCGAGGCCGAGATCTACGAGATGTTCCCGAACCTCAAGGAGCGGCGCCAGAGCCAGGGCACGCGCCTCTCGGGCGGCGAGCAGCAGATGTTGGCGGTGGGCCGCATCTTGCGCACTGGCGCGAACCTGCTGCTGCTCGACGAGATTTCCGAAGGCCTGGCGCCGGTCATCGTGCAGGCGCTGGCCCGCATGATCCTGATGCTCAAGAAGAAGGGCTACACGGTGGTGATGGTGGAGCAGAACTTCCGCTTCGCCGCGCCGCTGGCTGACCGCTTCTACGTGATGGAGCACGGCGCGATCGTCGAACGCTTCGCCGCGAACGAGCTGCAGGCCAAGATGCCCGTGCTCAACGAACTGCTTGGGGTCTGATCGACGGCGCCGCGCCTGCGGTGCCGTGGTCGCATTTAACTCGCATTGGTGGCAGGAACGGGCGGCGTGACTGCGCTGCCGCAACTCAGGAGACAACAAATGAAGATGACTCGACTGGCCGTCGCAGTGGCGGCGACTGTCCTTGGTGCGTTTGCAGGCGGCGCTTCGGCGCAGGTTTCGGGTGACACGGTAAAGATCGGCTACATCACCGACATGTCGGGCCTGTACGCCGACATCGATGGCCCGGGCGGCCTGGAAGCGGTGAAGATGGCCATCGAGGATCACGGTGGCAAGGTGCTGGGCAAGCCGATCGAACTGGTTTCGGCCGACCACCAGAACAAGGCCGACATCGCCGCCTCGAAGGCGCGCGAGTGGATGGACCAGCAGGGTCTGGACATGCTGCTGGGCGGCACCAACTCGGCTACCGGCCTGGCCATGAACAAGGTGGCGCAGGAGAAGAAGCGCGTCTACTTCAACGTGGGCGCGGGCACTGCCCGACTGACGAACGAAGAGTGCTCGCCGTACACGGTGCACTACGCCTATGACACGGTGGCGCTGGCCAAGGGCACCGGCAGCGCGGTGGTCAAGCAGGGCGGCAAGAAGTGGTTCTTCCTGACTGCCGACTACGCATTCGGCCATTCGCTCGAGAACGACACGGCAGCCGTGGTGAAGGCCAACGGCGGCACGGTGGTGGGTTCGGTGCGCCACCCGCTGTCGGCATCGGACTTCTCGTCGTTCCTGCTGCAGGCGCAGGCGTCGAAGGCTGACATCCTGGGCCTGGCCAACGCCGGTGGCGACACGATCAACTCGATCAAGGCGGCCAAGGAATTCGGTATCACGAAGAACATGAAGATCGCCGGCCTGCTGATGTTCATCAACGACATTCACTCGCTGGGTCTGAAGAACACCGAAGGCCTGCTGATGACCGACAGCTGGTACTGGGACATGAACGACGACACGCGCAAGTTCGCGAACCGCTTCTTCGGCAAGATGAAGAAGATGCCGAGCAGCCTGCAGGCAGCCGACTACTCCGCGATCAGCACGTACCTGAAGGCCGTGGAAGCCGCCAAGACCGATGATCCGGACAAGGTCATGGCCGAGCTGAAGAAGATGAAGATCAGCGACTTCTACAACAAGAGCTACATCCGTGCCGATGGCCGCAACATCCACGACATGTACCTGATGCAGGTGAAGGCGCCGGCCGATTCGAAGAAGCCGTGGGACTATCTGAAGATCGTGACGACGATCCCGGGCGACCAGGCGTTCACGACGCCGGCCGAGTCGAAGTGCGCGCTGTTGAAGAAGTAAGCGAAGCAGGCGAACCCGAGTTGGTTTGCTCCCCTCTCCCGCGTGCGGGTGAGGGGCAGGGGGAGAGGGTCAGCGCATCAGTATGCGAGGGCGGCAATTTGGTCCGCCAGACGCTCTCCCCCGACCTCTCTCCCACTAGTGGGAGAGGGGAGACCCAGAAGGCAATCTAAGCCATGGATATTTTCGGAATACCGCTACCCGCCATGCTGTCCCAGCTGCTGCTGGGCCTGGTCAACGGCGCCTTCTACGCGATGCTGAGCCTTGGGCTGGCCGTGATCTTCGGCCTGCTCAACGTGATCAACTTCGCGCACGGCGCGCTCTTCATGCTCGGTGCCGTGCTGGCATGGGCGGGCATGGAGTACGTCGGACTCAATTACTGGGTGATGTTGATCCTCTCGCCGCTCGTGGTCGGCGTGCTGGGCGTCATCATCGAGAAGACGATGCTGCGCTGGATCTACAAGCTCGATCACATCTACGGCCTGCTGCTCACGCTGGGCATCACGCTGGTGATCGAAGGCGTGTTCCGCTCGATCTACGGGGTGTCGGGGCTGCCGTACTCGGCGCCCGATGCGCTGCAGGGCGCCACCGATCTCGGATTCATGATCCTGCCGAACTATCGCGCATGGGTGGTGGCCGCGTCGATCGTGGTGTGTCTGGCCACGTGGTTCGTGATCGAGAAGACCAAGCTCGGCGCGTACCTTCGCGCCGGCACCGAGAACCCCAAGATCGTAGAGGCGTTCGGTATCAACGTGCCGCTGATGGTCACGCTGACCTACGGCTTCGGCGTGGCGCTGGCAGCGTTTGCCGGCGTGCTGGCGGCACCGGTCATCCAGGTGTCGCCGTTGATGGGCCAGAACCTGATCATCATCGTGTTCGCGGTGGTGGTGATCGGCGGCATGGGCTCGATCATGGGATCGATCATCACGGGCCTGGGGCTCGGTGTGATCGAAGGCCTGACCAAGGTGTTCTACCCTGAGGCATCGTCGACCGTGGTGTTCTTCATCATGGTGATCGTGCTGATGCTGCGCCCGGCAGGGCTGTTCGGGAGGGAAAAGTGATGAGTGGATCGACCGGACAAACGACTGCGGCCGTGGAGGCCAAGGGCTTCAAGGAAGGAACGGGCGTGCAGAAGAAAGTGTTGTATGGCCTGCTGTTGCTGGGCCTGATCGCGGCGCCGCTGGCCGGTGCCTACCCGGTGTTCGTGCTCAAGGTGCTGTGCTTCGCGCTGTTCGCGTGCGCCTTCAACCTGCTGATCGGCTTCACGGGCCTGCTGTCGTTCGGCCACGCGGCGTTCTTCGGCGGCGCGGGCTATGCGGCAGGGCACGCGATGAAGGTCTGGGGCGTGACACCCGAACTCGGCCTGATCTTCGGCACGCTGAGCGGCGCGGCGATCGGCTACGTGGTGGGTTCGCTGGCGATTCGCCGCCAGGGCATCTACTTCTCGATGATCACACTGGCGCTGGCGCAGATGCTGTTCTTCTTCTGCCTGCAGGTGCCGATGACGGGTGGTGAGGACGGGCTGCAGGGCATTCCACGCGGCAAGCTGCTTGGCGTGCTGCCGCTCTCCGACGACCTGACCCTCTACTACGTGGCCCTGGTCATCATCGTGGCGGCGTTCGCGCTGATCGTGCGCACGGTGCACTCGCCGTTCGGCCAAATCTTGAAGGCCATCCGCGAGAACGAGCCGCGTGCCATTTCTCTGGGTTACGATGTCGACCGCTTCAAGCTGCTGGCCTTCGTGCTTTCGGCAGCGCTCTCCGGTCTGGCTGGCTCGATCAAGGCGCTGGTGCTCGGCTTCGAGACGCTGACGGACGTGCACTGGTCGATGTCGGGCTCGGTGATCCTGATGACGCTGGTGGGCGGCCTGGGCACACTGTCCGGCCCGATCGTCGGTGCGTTCGTGGTGGTGGCGCTCGAGAACAAGCTGGGCGATATCGGCACGTTCCTGGCCTCGGTGACCGGCCTCGACTGGTTCAATTCGCTGGGCGAATCGGTGACGATGGTGACGGGCGTGATCTTCGTGATCTGCGTGCTGACGTTCCGCCGCGGGATCATGGGCGAGCTGATCGCACTCACGAGCCGGAAGAAATAGCAAGGGTGTGAAGACGGGTCGACATGCCCGATTTTGGGGCTAGGGTTATTGCTGACTTGTTTCATACGCACCGCTTCGTTACATTCCATATACGGTTTTCGCAGGTTACTTGGAGGCGGAAGCGAGGAGACGACAGGCGCGCACCCGGTGTCGGGTAGCAGCAGCCAATACGATAAAAGGGCGTTGCCGGGTGATCCCCAGCAACGCCTTTTTCATTTTTGGCGCCTGAATATCAACTTTCAGTCACTTCTCCAGCGCCCATGTCGATGGGAAGTGCGGGTGATGCAACTTCGGCATGACCGCCCGCAAAGCCCCATGCGACAATGCCGGCCAGCTTCCAAGGCCCGGTCATGTCCGTCCATCCCGACTCCCCGATTCCCATTGAAACGCAGCGCTGGGTACGCCCAGGCGTGGCAGCCGACGCGCCCGTCCTGGACGCCTGGCTGATGGCGCGCGCGCCATTGGCGGTGCCCGAAGCGCGCGGGCGGCGGCTGGCGCTGGACGCCTTGCTGGAGCAGGGCGGACACGGTATCTGCCTGATCGCAGGCACCGACGCGGTGCGCGCGCTATTGCCCGTAGTGCTTGTCCACAGCTTGTCCACAGGTGGGAGGGTGGCAATGGTGACCGAGTGGTGGCCGCCGGAATCCGGCGATGCCGACGACTGGCTGGCCGAGTGCTGCATCGTGCTGGCCGAGTGGTGCCGGGCTCACGGCATCCGTCACGCCATGCTGGCACCCGGACTGATCGCCGATGCCGCGCGCGCGCCAGCCGGCTTCGTGCGGGGGGCCGAAGGCCTCTGGCGCGGCAACCTCGTACCGACAGCCAAGTATCTGGGCTGACAGGCGCTTCCGAACCCTTCCTGATTGTTCATCCATGGAGTTTGTCTTTCTGGCTGCGGCCGCCTTTCTGGCCGGAATGATCGATGCCGTCGCTGGCGGCGGCGGGCTGGTGCAGGTACCGGCCCTGTTTTCCACCTATCCCAATATGTCGCCCGCCACGCTGATCGGCACCACCAAGGTGGCGTCGCTGGCGGGCACCGCCAACGCCGCGGCACGCTATGCGCGCAAGGTGCGGATTTACTGGGGCGCCACGGCGCCGGCAATGCTTGCCGCATTCGTGATGGCGATGGCCGGGGCCTGGACCCTGACCAAGATTCCGGCTGAGCCGCTACGCAAGGCACTGCCGCTGGTGTTGCTGGTGCTGCTGATCTACACGGTAGCCAAGAAGAACCTGGGTGCAGAGCACGCGCCAACCCTGACGGGGACGCGTGAGCGCGTGGCCGCCTTGCTCGCGGGCGCGGTGATCGGCTTCTATGACGGTGCCTTCGGTCCGGGCACCGGCAGCTTCCTGATGATCGTTTTCGTACGGGTGTTTGGTTACGACTTCCTGCACGCATCGGCGTCGGCCAAGGTGGTCAACCTGGCCACCAATCTCGCGGCGCTGCTGCTGCTGGCATCCAAGGGTCATATCTGGTGGCAGCTTGGCCTGATCATGGCCGCGGCCAACGTTGCCGGCAGCCAGGTGGGCAGCAAGCTTGCGCTGCGCCATGGCAGCGGCTTCGTGCGCAAGGTGTTCATCGCCGTCGTGAGCGCGCTGATCCTGAAGACGGCCTACGACGCGTTCCTGCGTTGAGCATGGTGGTCGGCGCGGGGTAACAGGGGAGCAACAACCCTCGACTGTTGCGCTCGCGCGGCTGCGGGTTAATCCCGCTTTCGCTACAAGATCGCTGTGTTAGACTCAATTCGCATTCCCGACCGCGCGGTCGGGAAATGCAGCTGCGCAACCGGGGGTAAAAAGCGCAGGACGGGAAAAAACGGGGCGATCTTCGACGTTCCCGATAGTGACGCGGATGCCGGCGCTGCATCTGCCAGAGAGCCCGAACAACGGGCCGCAACAAAAAACTGGAGGCATCCGCCGGCCGGAAGCCGGCGGATGCCTTTTTCCGTTTTTGGAACCGAAGGAGACGCAATGACATTCAAGCGTGCCAGCTTGCTGGCTCTTGCCGCCGCCAGCCTGTTCGCCGGCGCAGCTAACGCCCAGGTGAAGGTTGGAGTCACGGTATCGGCCACGGGCCCTGCCGCATCGCTCGGCATTCCCGAGAAGAATACGTTCACGCTGCTGCCGAAGGAGATCGCGGGCAAGAAGATCGAGTACATCGTGCTCGACGACGCCACCGACACGACCACGGCGGTCAAGAACACGCGCAAGCTGATCAGCGAGGACAAGGTAGACGTGGTGGTGGGTTCCACCGTGACGCCGAACTCGCTGGCGATGGTGGACGTTGCCGCCGAGAGTGAAACGCCGATGATCTCGATGGCCGCATCGGCGCGCATTATCGAACCGATGGATGCCAAGCGCGCGTGGATCTTCAAGACGCCGCAGAACGACTCGCACATGGCCACCGCCATCGCCGAGCACATGACCAACAACAACGTGAAGACGGTGGCGTTCATCGGCTTCGCGGATGCCTATGGCGATAGCTGGGGCCAGGAGTTCGCCAAGGTCGCCGAGATGCGCAAGATCAAGGTGGTCGCCAACGAACGGTTTGCGCGCACCGATAACTCGGTGACCGGGCAGGTGCTGAAGATGATGGGCGCCAATCCGGATGCGGTGCTGATCGCTGGTTCGGGCACGCCGGCCGCGCTGCCGGAGAAGGCGCTCAAGGAGCGCGGCTACAAGGGCAAGATCTACCAGACGCACGGTGTGGCCAACCCCGACTTCCTGCGCGTGTGCGGCAAGGACTGCGAAGGCACGTTCCTGCCTGCCGGCCCGCTGCTGGTGGCCGAGCAACTGCCTGACAGCAATCCGGTCAAGAAGCCAGCCCTGACGTACAAGACGGCTTACGAGAAGGCCTTCGGCGGTCAGGTGTCGACGTTCGGTGGCCATGCCTGGGACGCGGGCCTGCTGCTGCAGAACGCGATTCCTGAAGCGCTCAAGAAGGGTCAGCCCGGCACGAAGGAGTTCCGCAAGGCGCTGCGCGATGCGCTCGAGAAGACCACGAACCTGCCGGTGTCGCACGGCATCATCAACATGACCCCCACCGACCACCTCGGCATGGACCAGCGCGCGCGCGTGATGGTGCAGATCGTCGACGGCAAGTGGAAGCTGCAGAAGTAAGCGGGAGATAAGTCGCGCGGGGTAAGCGTGGTACGGAAGGGCGCATGGAGTTTGCCATGCGCCCTTTTTTTACCTCCGCATCCGGGCAGCCACGTTTGACGGCAGTAGAGGCAGCAGCGGGAATCGTGTTGCCTTGCTTCATCCATGACAACGAGTAGACACGAGTAGACAATGGACCTATCGATTGCGGCCATTCTGGCGCAGGACGGCATCACCTCCGGCGCGATCTACGCGCTGCTGGCACTGGCGCTGGTGCTGGTGTTCTCGGTGACGCGCGTCATCTTCATCCCCCAGGGCGAGTTTGTTGCGTACGGCGCGTTGACGCTTGCAGCGATGCAGGCCGGCCACGCACCCAAGACGACGTGGCTGTTGCTCACGATGGGCGTGCTGACATTTCTCTATGAGTGCGTGACCGTGATGCGCAGCCCCGAGTTGCGCAGTACCGCGCCGCGGAGGTTGGCGATTCTCGCGGGCAAGTACCTGCTGTTTCCGGGTGCCGTGCATCTGGTGGTGCAGCAGTATGGTGGTCAACCCTTGCCCATGCTCGCGCAGATCGCGCTGACGCTGCTCGTTGTGATTCCGCTCGGGCCGATGTTGTACCGGCTCGCGTACCAGCCCTTGGCGGAGGCGAGCACGCTGGTGCTGCTGATCGTATCCGTTGGGGTGCATTTCGCACTGGTGGGATTGGGGCTCGTGATGTTCGGTGCGGAGGGGTCGCGCACGACGGCGTTCTCCGATGCGCGCTTCGAAGTCGGCAGTCTCACCATATCGGGGCAAAGCCTCTGGGTCGTGGCGGTGTCGGCATTGCTGATTGGCGCGCTCTGGTTCTATTTCGATCGTACGCTGCAGGGCAAGGCACTGCGTGCCACGGCGGTCAACCGGCTTGGCGCGCGTCTGGTCGGCATCGGTACCACGCAGGCGGGCCGCCTGTCGTTCACGCTGGCTGCGGCGATGGGCGCGCTGTGCGGCATCCTGATCGCGCCGCTGACGACGATCTACTACGAGTCCGGATTCCTGGTTGGTCTCAAGGGCTTCGTTGGAGCGATCGTCGGCGGTCTTGTCAGCTATCCGGTGGCCGCGCTTGGCGCGCTGCTGGTGGGGCTGCTTGAATCGTATTCGTCGTTCTGGGCCAGCGCGTTCAAGGAGGTGATCGTCTTCACGCTGATCCTTCCGGTGCTGTTGTGGCGCTCGCTCACGAGCCGGCATGTCGAGGAAGAGGAGTAAGCCATGACGATGCTCACCGACAAGCAGATGGAGAAGGACATGGGTTCGCGTGAAGCGCCGGCAGTTCGCGGCACGGGCGCATTGCGCAATCGCATTGCGACGCTGGCATTTGTCATCGTGCTGGCGTTGCTGCCGGTACTGCCGACGCCGGAGTTCTGGATCACGCTCGGCAACTACATTGGCCTGTACAGCATCGTGGCGATCGGGCTGGTGCTGCTGACGGGCGTTGGCGGCATGACGTCGTTCGGGCAGGCCGCGTTCGTCGGGCTCGGTGCGTACAGCACAGCATACCTGACCACGCAGTTCGGGCTTTCGCCATGGATCGGTCTGGTCGTGGGTCTGATCATCACCGTGCTGTGCGCCTATGTCATCGGATTGATCACGATGCGCATGTCCGGGCACTACCTGCCGCTGGCCACGATCGCGTGGGGACTGTCGCTGTTCTTCCTGTTCGGCAATCTCGATTTCCTTGGCAAGTACGATGGCCTGAACGGCATTCCCGTGCTGTCGCTGTTCGGCATCGAGTTGCAATCGGGCCGCTCGATGTTCTATCTGATCTGGGCGGTGGTGTTGCTCGCCGTGGTGGCGATGCATAACCTGCTGAACTCGCGCCCGGGCCGTGCCATTCGCGCACTGAAGGGCGGTGGCACGATGGCCGAGGCGATGGGCGTGAACACCGCTTGGATGAAGGTGGTGATCTTCGTCGTGGCGGCGATGCTGGCCTGTGTGTCGGGCTTCCTGTATGCGCATCTGCAACGCGCCGTGAACCCGACGCCGTTCGGTCTCAACTACGGCATCGAGTACCTGTTCATGGCCGTGGTTGGCGGTGTGGGTCATGTCTGGGGTGCGGTGCTGGGCGCCGGCGTGCTGACGATCCTCAAGGATGTGCTGCAAGGGCTGCTGCCGAAGCTGCTTGGCTCCGACGGCAACTTCGAGATCATCGTCTTCGGCGTGCTGCTTGTGCTGCTGCTGCAGTACGCGCGCGATGGCATCTGGCCGTTCGTGCGCAAGCTGATGCCGGCCGGGCCGCCGGTGCTGGCCCCCGATACTGCGCCGCCGTTGCCGGTGCGGCAGAAGCCCGAGACCGGCGAGCTGATTCTGGACGTGCGCGCGGTGCGCAAGCAGTTCGGCGGGCTCGTGGCGGTGAACGACGTGAGCTTCCAGGTGCGGGCTGGCGAGATCATCGGCCTGATCGGCCCGAATGGCGCGGGCAAGTCGACGACGTTCAACCTGGTGACCGGCGTGCTGCCGCTGACATCGGGCGAAGTGCGCTATCGGGGCGACGTGATCTCCGGTTTGCCGTCGCGCGAGATCGTCAGGCGCGGCGTGGGCCGGACCTTCCAGCACGTGCATTTGTTGCCGACGATGACGGTGCTCGAGAACGTCGCCATCGGCGCCCATCTGCGCGGCGATTTCCGCGCGCAGGGCGGTGTATCGGCGGCGATCCTGCGCATGAACAAGATGGAGGAGCAGAAGCTGCTGTTCGAGGCGAAGCGCCAGCTGGAGCGCGTTGGACTGGCCGACTGCATGTACCTCGAGGCTGGCAGTCTCGCGCTGGGTCAGCAGCGCATCCTGGAGATCGCGCGCGCATTGTGTTGCGATCCCGCGCTGCTGCTGCTCGACGAGCCTGCCGCGGGGCTGCGCTACAAGGAGAAGCAGGCGCTGGCGGACCTGCTGCGCAAGCTGAAGGGCGAGGGCATGAGCGTGCTGCTTGTCGAGCATGACATGGACTTCGTGATGAACCTGACCGACCGGCTCGTGGTGATGGAATTCGGCACGCGCATCGCCGAAGGTGTGCCGGAGGAGGTGCAGAAGAATCCGGCAGTGCTGGAAGCCTATCTGGGCGGCATTGATTGAGGATATGAGATGAGTCTGATTCTGGAAGTGAAGGACTTGCATGTCCGCTACGGGAAGGTCGAGGCGGTGCATGGCGCGAACCTCAAGGTTGAGGCCGGCAAGATCGTGACCGTGATCGGGCCGAACGGGGCCGGCAAGTCGACGATGCTGAATGCCGTGATGGGCGCGCTGCCCGTCAGCGGGTCATCGACCGGATCGGTTCGGTTCCTCGGCCATGACATGGCGGGGATTCCGGTGGAGGGGCGCGTGGCGCGCGGGATGTGCCTGGTGCCGGAGAAGCGTGAACTGTTCGCGTCGATGACCGTCGAGGACAACCTGCTGCTCGGCGCATTCCGGCGCAAGCGCGCTGGGGAGCGCAACTATCTGGACCAGAAGGATGTGGTGTACGACCTGTTCCCGCGTCTGCGGGAGCGTTCGAAGCAGGAGGCGGGCACGCTGTCCGGTGGCGAGCGCCAGATGCTCGCCGTGGGGCGCGCGCTGATGGCCAAGCCGCAGTTGCTGATGCTCGATGAGCCGAGCCTTGGTCTCGCGCCGCTGATCGTCAAGGAGATCTTCCACATCATCCACAACCTTCGGCAAACCGGCGTGGCGACGCTGCTAATCGAACAGAACGCGCGGGCGGCGTTGCAGGTGGCTGACTACGGGTATGTGATCGAGACCGGCGACATGGCTATGGAAGGGGAAGCGTCGGCGTTGGCGAGCAATCCAAAGGTGATCGAGACGTACCTGGGGCTGACGAAGAAAGCGGCCTGACCTGCTTTTATATTCTTGTTTTTGATTGACGACGCCATAACGGCGTCGTTTTTATTTGTTTAGCATATAGTAAGTCGATGATCATTCGTACGATGGATGTATAGCCGGCTTTATTTCGAGCCAATATCTATCGCTGCGGCTGAGAGCAGCCAATCTCGAAAGGCAGTCAGGGCAGGATGGTCACGTCTCTCACGTGGCGCGCACAGGAAGTAACCGCGATTGAGCCGGATCGGCAGATCGAAAGGCGCGACGACCTGCCCAGCCTGTAGTGCATCGCGTACCAGGCATCTCTGGAGGACCGCCACGCCCATGTCTGCCTTCACGGCCTCGAGCAGGATCGAGACCTGGTCGAAGCCCCTGGCAAGTGTGGGCGCAGCACTGGGTACGCCGGCCGCGCGCAGCCAGTTCTGCCAGTTCGCGGGTGCAGTGGTGTGGTAGAGCAAGGGTTCGTCGAGCAACTCGTCCGGCGATTGCCACTGCCGCGTCTCGGCGCGGGCAGGGTGGCAGACCGGCACCATTTCACGTCCGATCACATAATCGGCCTGCCAGCCCGGCCACTGGCCTGCTTCGCCCGCCAGGATCGCGGCATCCGGCCGGGCGCCTGAGAAATCCTCGTCGCGCCGATAGGGGACGAAGTCCAGGTGAATCTCTGGGTGGCGACGGTGGAAGTCCGGCAGGCGCGGAACGAGCCACACACTGGCCAGCGTGGGGACGGCGGACAGGATCAGATGATGGCGGCGATCCGTCGCAAGCATGGATGCGCTGGCGGTCTCAATGGCTGCCAAGTGCACCGCGATCGCCTCCAGATAGCTGCGGCCGGCGTCGGTCAGGGTCAGACGATGGGCGTTGCGATGGATCAGCGGTTGGCCGAAGTGGGATTCCAGGCGAGATATCGCCCGGCTGATGGCGCCCTGCGTGACGCACAGTGTCTCGGCTGCACGCGTGAAGCTGCCCAACCGGGCCGCCGTGGCGAACGCGTGCAGCTCTGACATCGACGGGGAACGGATGCGCATGACCGGGCCGCCTAGGATGATCTTTGGTAATGGAAGCGTGCAATATAGTCGTTTGTGCAGGGCCGGTAAACTCCCGACACTCGCTGCTCGGTACCCCGAAATTCGAGAACGAGAAGACGAGTTTGATCAGATGACCCGAGTCCGCAATGCTGCCAGCACGCGCCGGCATTTCCTGCTTTCCACCGCCGTGTCCGCTGCAGTGGGTACGCTCGCCACGGTTGGTTTGACGGCGCCGGCGTTCGCGCAATCCAACTATCCAAACAAGCCGATCCGCCTGGTTGTGCCATTCGCCGCGGGTGGTTCGACGGATCTGTCGGCGCGCCTGGTAGCGGAGTTCGCAGGGCGTGAGCTGGGGCAGACCATCGTCGTCGACAACAAGGGCGGGGCGGGTGGTTCGATCGGCATGGAGCAGGTGGCTCGTGCCACACCGGACGGCTACACAATCGGCATGGCCACGGTCAGCACGCACGGGTCCAACCCAGCGGTCTATCCGAAGCTCGGCTATGACCCGATCAAGGACTTCGCCCCGGTGACCAACGTGGTAGCGATTCCGAGTGTGTTCGCCGTGCATCCGAGCGTGCCCGCCAAGACGATGCAGGAGTTCATCGCCCTGGCGAAGGCGCACCCGGGCAAGTACACGTTCGCATCGCCGGGCGCGGGTTCGCTGGGTCATGTGAACATCGAGAACTTCATGATGCTGGCCAAGATCGATCTGCTGCATGTGCCGTACAAGGGCGCGGGTCTGGCGCTCAACGACGCGGTGGCGGGGCAGGTCAATGCGATTACCGACAACCTGTCGTCGACGCTTCCCCACGTGAAAGCGGGCCGGCTGCGTGCGCTGGCGGTGCTCGGGGCGCAGCGGTCGGCACAGTTGCCCAATGTGCCGACCTATGCAGAACTCGGTTTCAAGGACATGGGCGAGGGCGGCTGGTTCGGTATCGTCGCGCCGGCCGGCACACCCCAGCCGGTGATCGACAAGCTGAATGCCGCAATCCACAAGGCCATGCAGAACCCCGAGTTCAAGCGGAAGGTGGAGGAGTCTGGTGGCACGCTGGTGCCGACGACGCCCGACCAATTCAAGGCACAGATCCAGCAATCGATCGCCCGCTACGCCCGCGTGGTCAAGGCCGCCAACATCAAGCTGGACTAAGCCATGACGACGTTTGAAGCAGTGCAGGGCGACGCGCCGGTGGGGCCGTTCCTCTTGTTTGCACCCGAAGGCGCGGCGTTGCCGCTGGTCTGTGACTCGCCACATAGCGGCATCCACTATCCGACGGACTTCGGTGCGGCCGTGCCTCTGCAGCGGCTGCGTGGCGGAGAAGATACGCATATCGATGCCTTGTGGTCCGCCATCCCGAAGGTCGGCGGCACGCTGATCGGGGCGACCTTTCCGCGCGTTTATATCGATCCGAACCGGATGCTCGACGATCTGGATCCGGAGTTGCTGGCAACATCGTGGCCGACACCCCTGATGCCCGGGGAGAAGACCAGGCTCGGCTATGGTCTGGTCTGGCGCAATATCGATGCTGCCACCCCGATCTACGATCGTAAGCTGACAGTGGACGAGGTGCGGAACCGGATCGATCGCTATTACCGTCCGTACCATGCAGCGCTGTCGACAGCGGTGGAGTCTGCGTACGCGCGCTTCGGCGCGGTTTGGCATCTGAACCTGCACTCGATGCCGAACAACGCCTATGAGCGCCTGAAGATCCAGAGCCCGCATCCGTTGGCTGACTTCGTGCTCGGAGACCGGGACGGGACCACCTGCGAGCCGGGCATCGTGGATTTGGTCGAGCGGGAGTTGAGGGGAATGGGCTACACCGTGGCACGCAATGACCCGTACAAGGGCGTGCAGCTGATCGCGCAGATTGGCCGCCCGGCCGAGCGGCGCAATAGCCTGCAGATTGAGATCCGGCGGCCGCTGTACATGGATGAAACCAGCAAGGTGCCGAATGCTGGTTTCGAAACCCTGCAGCGAGACCTGGGTGTACTGAGCGAGAAGGTGGCGACGTACATCCGGAGCCAGATCTGAGACCACGTTTCACGTGAAACATGTGAGGCAGAGTAGGGCAGAGGGAAGGCCCCGCGGAAGCGGGGCCTTCTTCTTTTGGCTCGGGAGTGTTTCACGTGAAACACACTTTGCCTCGCCAGGTACCGCACACGCCATGTTTCACGTGAAACATCGTGTCCAACCGAAGGCGGGGAATCGATTGCCGCTATAATTCGACATCCCGATTTTTCCCGCCCAGCCTCCCGGAGGAGGTGTCCCATGCTTTACCCGAAAGAATTCGACGTCATAGTCGTCGGCGGTGGTCACGCCGGCACCGAAGCAGCCCTCGCCGCCGCGCGCATGGGCTGCCAGACGCTGCTTCTGAGCCACAACATCGAAACGTTGGGGCAGATGAGCTGCAATCCGTCGATCGGTGGCATCGGCAAGGGACATCTCGTCAAGGAAGTGGACGCCATGGGCGGCGCGATGGCGGCTGCCACGGACGAGGCGGGCATCCAGTTCCGCATCCTGAACTCCAGCAAGGGCCCAGCCGTTCGGGCGACCCGTGCCCAGGCAGACCGGGTGCTGTATCGCAAGGCGATCCGCACGCGGCTGGAGAACCAGCCAAACCTGATGCTGTTCCAGCAGGCCGTGGATGACCTGATGGTGGAGGGTGACCGCGTGGTCGGTGCTCGTACCCAGGTTGGCATCGACTTCCGCGCGCGTGCGGTGGTGCTGACGGCTGGTACCTTCCTGGACGGCAAGATCCACGTGGGACTCGATAACTACACGGGCGGTCGTGCGGGCGACCCTGCAGCCGTGTCGTTGTCGGCGCGTCTCAAGGAACTGAAGCTGCCGCAAGGTCGCCTGAAGACGGGTACGCCGCCGCGCATTGACGGCCGCACGATCGACTTTTCGGTGATGGAAGAGCAGCCCGGCGACCTGGACCCGGTGCCGGTGTTCTCGTTCCTGGGCCGTCCCGAGCAACATCCGCAGCAACTGCCGTGCTGGATCACCCATACCAATAGCCGTACCCACGACGTCATCCGCGGCGGCCTCGATCGCTCGCCGATGTACACCGGTGTGATCGAAGGGGTAGGGCCGCGCTACTGCCCGAGCATCGAGGACAAGATCCATCGCTTTGCCAGCAAGGAAAGCCATCAGATCTTCCTGGAGCCCGAAGGGCTGACGACGAACGAGTTCTATCCGAACGGCATCTCGACGAGCCTGCCTTTCGACGTACAGCTTGAGCTTGTCCACTCGATTCGCGGACTGGAGAACGCACATATCCTGCGCCCGGGCTATGCGATCGAGTATGACTACTTCGACCCGCGCGGGTTGAAGTCGTCGCTGGAGAGCAAGGCAATTGAGGGGTTGTTCTTCGCCGGCCAGATCAATGGCACGACCGGCTACGAGGAAGCGGCGGCACAGGGTCTACTGGCCGGGATCAACGCCGGTTGCTACGTACGCGAACGCGACGCTTGGACGCCGCGCCGCGACCAGGCATATCTCGGTGTGCTGGTCGATGACCTGATCACGCGAGGCGTGACCGAGCCGTACCGCATGTTCACCAGCCGTGCGGAGTTCCGCTTGAGCCTGCGCGAGGACAACGCGGACATGCGTCTGACCGAAATCGGTCGCGAACTCGGTGTGGTGGACGATGTGCGCTGGGATGCTTTCAATCGGAAGCGCGACGCTGTTTCACGTGAAACAGAGCGACTCAAGAGCACCTGGGTCAATCCGACCTTGTTGCCCGAAGCAGACGCCGTTCCGCTGCTCGGTAAGGGCATCGAGCGCGAATACTCGCTCGCAGATCTGCTGCGTCGTCCCGAAGTCCGTTATGAGGCGCTTGTCGCGCTGCAGGATGGCCGTTTTGCACCAGAGACGCCGCTCGCCGATGACATGATGCTTGCCGAGCAGATTCGCGAGCAGATCGAGATCGGTATCAAGTACCACGGCTATATCGCACGCCAGGCTGCCGAAGTGGACAAACTTGAAGCCAACGAGTCGACCAAGTTGCCGCCGAACTTCGACTATACCGAGGTGCGTGGCCTGGGCTTCGAGGTGAGCCAGAAGCTGAATCAGCATCGCCCGGAAACGCTGGGTCAGGCTTCGCGTATCTCCGGCGTGACGCCTGCGGCTATCTCGCTGCTGTTGGTACACCTGAAGAAGAAGGGCATGGGGCGCGCTGCGACCCAGACATCGGCAACCCCGGTGGCCGGCAATGGACAGGAGGCTGCCTGAGTGGGTGGCTCCCGACATTTCGCGGTCGACGACGCCGCGCAACGCCGCCGGCTCGAAGCCGGACTGGACGCGATCGGGCTGGCACTGACGCCAGCCCAGATCGATACGCTTTTCGCGTACCTGACGCTGCTCCGCAAATGGAATGGCGTCTACAACCTCACCGCGATTCGTCATCCTGACGAAATGCTCACGCATCATCTGCTCGATTCGCTGACGGCTGTCCCGGCGTTGGCCGAAGCCGCTCGCTCCGCAAACGTGGGGCAGGGCGCGCGGGGCAGGGTGCTCGACGTCGGCTCGGGCGGTGGGATGCCGGGCATGCCGCTGGCGATCTCGTGCCCGGATGTGTCGGTGCTGATGGTAGACATCGTGCAGAAAAAGACCGCATTCCTGACGCAGTGCCGTGCCCAGTTGCACCTGACCAATGCGGCTGCCCACTGGGGGCCTGTGGAAAAGATCGACGACGCGCAGGGCTATGCCGTGATCACCTCGCGAGCATTCGCAGAATTGACCGATTTCGTGACGTTGTCCGGGCACCTGCTGGCGCCGGGCGGAAAGCTGATCGCCATGAAGGGAGTTTATCCACAGGCGGAAATCGATCGTATGGAAGCGGCCGGTCTGATGGCTGACTGGCAGGTGGAAGCGGTACCGAAACTGGTAGTACCTGAGCTCGATGTGGAACGGCACCTCGTGGTGCTGTCCCGGCGTTGAAATCGGTTGGGTAATTTATTGAGCATGTGTTCCGCATAGCGGAACTGTGCACTGAGGAGCTGCAAGCGCATATGGCCAAGGTATTCGTGATCGCAAACCAGAAGGGCGGCGTCGGCAAAACCACCACCACGGTGAACCTGGCCGCCGGCCTGGCAGCGCAGGACCAGCGCGTCTTGCTGGTCGACCTCGATCCGCAGGGCAATGCCTCGATGGGGTCGGGCATCGACAAGCAGGCGCTGGAACACAGCGTGTACCAGGTACTGGTGGGGCTCGCCACGGTGCCCGAGGCGCGCCAGCGATCCGAATCGGGGCGCTATGACGTGCTGCCCGCCAACCGTGAACTGGCTGGTGCCGAAGTGGAACTGGTCGAGCTCGACCAGCGCGAACGTCGGCTCAAGCAGGCGCTGGCCGAAGTCGACGAGGAATACGACTTCGTGCTGATCGATTGCCCGCCGTCGCTGTCGTTGCTGACGCTGAACGGCCTGTGCGCGGCGCACGGTGTGATTGTGCCGATGCAGTGCGAGTACTTCGCGCTCGAAGGACTGTCGGACCTCGTCAATACGATCAAGCAGGTACATGCGAACCTGAATCGCGACCTCAAGGTGATCGGGTTGCTGCGCGTCATGTTCGATCCGCGCGTGACGCTGCAGCAGCAGGTGTCGGCCCAACTCGAGGCCCACTTCGGCGACAAGGTATTCAAGACTGTGATTCCGCGCAATGTGCGTCTGGCCGAAGCGCCTTCCTATGGCATGCCGGGCGTGGCGTTCGATGCCTCGTCCAAGGGCGCGAAGGCGTATCTCGATTTCGGCGCGGAGATGATCGCGCGCGTGCGACAGCTCGGCTGAGCACGCCACTGAAACAGCAGGGAAGGGACAGCAAGGATGGCGACGATGAGTACCGCAAAGAAGAAGGGACTGGGTCGGGGGCTGGAAGCACTGCTCGGCGGCCCTGCAGAGATCGTTGAAACCTCGAAGCAGGAGGGCGCGCCGTCTGTGCTGCGCGTCGATCAGCTTCAGCCTGGCAAGTACCAGCCGCGCACGCGCATGGACGAGGGCGCGCTCCAGGAACTGGCCGCGAGCATTCGCGCTCAGGGGCTGATGCAGCCGATTCTGGTGCGCCGCGTGGCCGAGCCCGATCGCTACGAGATCATCGCCGGTGAGCGCCGCTACCGCGCTTCGAAGCTTGCGGGTCTCGACAAGGTGCCGGTGCTCGTAAAGGACGTCGCCGACGAGGCTGCGGCCGCCATGGCGCTGATCGAGAACATCCAGCGTGAAGACCTGAACCCGCTGGAAGAGGCGCAGGGCATCATGCGCCTGATCCGCGAATTCCGTTTCACGCATGAGCAGGCCGCCGAATCGGTGGGCCGCTCGCGCAGTGCGGTATCGAATCTGCTGCGTCTGCTCAATCTTGCCGCGCCCGTCCAGACCATGCTGATGGCCGGCGATCTCGACATGGGGCATGCGCGCGCGTTGCTGGCCGTCGATGGCGCAAATCAGATCACGCTGGCCAACCAGATCGTCAACAAGCGGTTGTCCGTGCGCGAGACCGAGAAGCTCGTGGCATCGACGCTCAAGCCGTTCGATCTGAAGTCCCTCAAGCAGAAGTCGGGCAATGGCACGCGTGATGTGGCGCGGCTCGAAGAAGAGCTTTCCGATACGCTGGGCCTGGCAGTGCAGATCAAGCTCGGCGCGCGTGGCAAGGGCCAGCTCACGATTCACTTCGCCAGCAATGACGCACTGGACGGTGTGCTCACGCGCCTGCGCGAACCGCAGGCCAGCGCCTAACCTGTTCCATACATTCCGGCAACCTATTCCTTGCGGTTGCCGGAATGTTGTCGGTCTCGCGCGACACGTATACAGCGCCCCGCTGATCTGCGCGATTACCGAACGCCGTCGACGCGGATGACGGTCGTGCAGTCGCTGACGGATCCAACATCATGCGCGCCAGTGCTGGCGCAATCCAATTACGTTTCAGATCGTTGCGGCGCAATATCCAGCCAGCCATCATGAAGGCGTGATAGCAGCCGTTGTGCGAAATTCACTGCAAGCAATCTGAAAGCAGATTGACTGATGTTAGCGATTCCTAATAGAATCGTGCGGTTTGAATTCTGGCCGGGCCTGAAAAGTTCCGGCCTGGAATGAGGCAGGGCAGGTGGTGGTTCGAGACCGTCAGCAGGACCGTTCGCAAGCCGGCAAGGCGTCCGGAAACGATCGTCGCGATGAGCGCCAGCAAGATGTGTGGCGTGACGACGATTGGGATGATAGCGCCGAGCGCGAGGAAGTAGCTGTCGATCCGCTGTCACATGCTGAAGCGGTGAAGCTGCTTGGCGAACGTGCATTGCGTCCATCGCGCATGACGCCCGGCAAAGTGGTACTGGCACAGGTCGCTGTGACGCTGTTGTCGGCGCTTGCTTGGGCGATATTCGCGCATGAGCATGCGCCGTCGGGCTGGTCGGCCTTGTTCGGCGGCATGGTGTGTGTTGTCCCCAGTGGCTTCTTTGCGCTGCGCCTGTGGATGTCGCGCAGGCAGCCGACGGTTGGCGGCCTGGTGGCCGGCGAGGCAATCAAGGTGTTCAGCACCGTCGCACTGTTCGTGCTGGTGGTGGTGTTGTACCGCGATCTGCGCTGGATACCGATGCTCGTCACGTTCTTGCTGGTGTTGAAGACTTACTGGGTGGCGCTCGCGATTCGCTAGGCGGTGCGGGCACTGGTTGCAGATGAGGCAGCCCCCAGGGAAATCAAGAGGTTTCAAGCGCGATGCGTCACAACGGTGCCGTGTCGCGTGACTAAGGTTTGCCAAGAATAACAAGGCGTACTTGCTCCATGCGGTGACCGGTCATGTGACCGAAGGCTAAGCAAGACGTGTACCGGGAATCGGCCGAAGGCGGGTTTCCGATCTCAGATTTCGCAATATACGGTTCGTTTCGACATGTCAGCTGAAGCTACTCAAGGCGCGGAGCACGTGCTCACACCCTCAGGCTATATCGCCGAACACTTGCAGAACTTTAATTCGGTCGGCGGCAAGCAGCATTCCGTGGTCGATTTCAGTGTCCTGAACTACGACACTGTGTTCTGGTCGGTGCTGTGCGGCGTGATCGCCATCCTGTTCCTCTACATGGCCGCTCGCCGCGTGACGGCCGGCGTGCCGGGCCGTTTCCAGGCCTTCGTGGAAATGATCGTCGAGATGGTGGACGACCAGGCCAAGGGAATCATTCACGGCGACCGCTCGTGGATCGCTCCGCTGGCGCTGATGGTGTTCTGCTGGATCACCATGATGAACGCGATCGACTTGATCCCTGTGGATTGGGTCACCGGCCTGAACGGTCTGCTGGGCATCTTCCACATTCATCTTCCGCACCACCGCGCAGTGGCCACGGCCGACCTGAACGGCACGCTGGGCATGTCGTGCTCGGTCCTGGTGCTGATGATCTACTACAGCTTCAAGATCAAGGGCGCGGGCGGCTTCATGCACGAACTGTTCTCGGCCCCGTTCGGCGCCAAGTGGTATCTGGCCCCGTTCAACCTGATCCTGAACATCATCGAATTCCTGGCCAAGGCCGTTTCGCTCGGCATGCGGTTGTTCGGCAACATGTACGCCGGCGAACTCGTGTTCCTGCTGATCGCGCTGCTGGGTTCCATCTGGACGTTTAGTGCTGATCTGAGCGCGCTGGGCTTCGTCGGACATGTGGTTGCCGGTACCGTCTGGGCCATCTTCCACATCCTGATCGTTCTGCTGCAGGCATTCATTTTCATGATGCTGACGCTGGTGTACATCGGCCAGGCTCACGATCACCACTGATTTTCGGTTTTTGGTTTTTTGGTTTTTTGGTTCTAAGTCTCTCTAAATTAAAGGAGTCATCATGCAAGCATATCTCGCCAACATCCAGGGTCTGACCGCTATCGGTATCGGCATCATCATCGGTCTGGGCGCTATCGGCGCCTGCCTGGGTATCGCCCTGATGGGTGGCAAGTACATCGAAGCGTGCGCACGTCAGCCTGAGCTGATGAACCCGCTGCAAACCAAGATGTTCCTGCTGGCTGGCCTGATCGACGCTGCATTCCTGATCGGTGTGGGTGTTGCAATGCTGTTCGCCTTCGCCAACCCGCTGCTGTCTGTCATTCAGTAAGTCTTTTCGGTCTGCATGATGCTGACGGGCGGCGTGGGCCTCAGTCCGATGGCCTGGCCGCCCTTGTGCATTTATCTGTAGTTTGATTACCGAAAGGAACACACCATGAATCTGAACGCAACGTTTTTTGCGCAGATGGTCGTGTTCTTCATCCTGTGGTGGGTTGTTGCCAAATTCATTTGGCCGCCGCTGGTGAAGGCGCTCGACGAACGCGCAAAGAAGATCGCCGATGGCCTCGCCGCTGCCGAAAAAGGCAAGGCGGAGCTTGAACTCGCTAACAAGCGTGTGGACCAGGCTATGGCCGAAGCCCGCACCGAAGGCGCCCAACGTGTGGCCGACGCTGAAAAGCGTGCCCAGTTGACCGCCGACGAGATCAAGCAGAACGCCCAGGCAGAAGCCGCACGCATCATCGCTCAGGCTAAGGCCGAAGCAGAACAGCAAGTGACCCGCGCGCGTGAATCGCTGCGCGACCAGGTCGCCGTGCTGGCCGTGAAGGGTGCAGAGCAGATCCTCAAGCGTGAAGTGAACGCGCAGGTCCACGCAGACCTGCTCAATCAACTCAAGGCTGAGCTCTAATCATGGCTGAAACCGCAACCATTGCCCGTCCCTACGCGGAGGCGCTCTTCCGCGTCGCCAGTGAAGCCGGTGCAGGCAACCTGGGTGCATGGTCCGAGCTGGTGTCGGAAATGGGGCAGGTTGCCGCCAATCCCGACATGCAGGCGCTCGCCACCGACCCGAACATTTCCGGCGACAAGCTCGAGGAAGTGTTCCTGTCGGTGCTGAAGAGCCCGGTCAACGACGAAGCTCGCCGCTTCGTGAAGCTGCTGGTGGAAAACAGCCGCCTGACAGCGTTGCCGGAAATTGCCGAACAGTTCCATGCGCTCAAGAACGCCCGCGAGGGCTCGTCCGACGTCGAGATCACCAGTGCATTCCCGCTGGACGCCTCGCAGACGAACGAACTGGTCGCCGCACTCGAACGCAAGTTCGGCCGCAAGCTGTACGCAAAGGTGGCGGTGGACCCGTCGCTGATCGGTGGCGTAAGCGTCAAGGTCGGTGACGAAGTGCTCGACACCTCCGTGCGCTCGCGTCTGGCTGCCATGCAAGCCGCGCTGACCGCCTGACCGCAACGGCCGACGGATTGAAGAATTAGGAGCATTGTGATGCAACTGAACCCCTCAGAAATCAGCGAGCTGATCAAGTCCCGCATCTCGGGTCTTGGCGCCGACGCTGAAGTGCGCAACACCGGCACGGTAATTTCCGTGACCGATGGTATCTGCCGCGTGCACGGCCTGTCTGGCGTGATGCAGGGCGAGATGCTGGAATTCCCGGGTAACACCTACGGCCTGGCACTGAACCTCGAGCGCGACTCGGTGGGTGCCGTGGTTCTGGGTGAGTACGAACACATTTCGGAAGGCGATACGGTCAAGTGCACCGGCCGCATTCTGGAAGTGCCGGTTGGCAAGGAACTGCTGGGCCGCGTGGTGAACACGCTGGGTCAGCCGATCGACGGCAAGGGCCCGATCAACGCCAAGGAAACGGACGTGATCGAGAAGGTCGCTCCGGGCGTGATCGCGCGTCAGTCGGTGAGCCAGCCGGTGCAGACCGGTCTGAAGTCGATCGACGCGATGGTGCCGATCGGCCGTGGCCAGCGTGAGCTGATCATTGGCGACCGCCAGACGGGCAAGACCGCCGTGGCCGTCGACTCGATCATCAACCAGAAGGGCAAGGGCGTCTTCTGCGTGTACGTGGCAATCGGCCAGAAGGCTTCGACGATCTCCAACGTGGTGCGCAAGCTGGAAGAGCATGGCGCCATGGAGTACACGATCGTCGTGGCCGCAACGGCTTCGGACTCGGCCGCCATGCAGTACCTGGCTGCCTACGCCGGCTGCACGATGGGCGAATACTTCCGCGACCGCGGTGAAGACGCGCTGATCGTTTATGACGATCTGACCAAGCAGGCCTGGGCCTACCGTCAGGTGTCGCTGCTGCTGCGCCGCCCGCCGGGCCGCGAAGCCTACCCTGGCGACGTGTTCTACCTGCACTCGCGTCTACTCGAGCGCGCTGCCCGCGTGAACGAAGACTACGTGGCCAAGTTCACGAACGGCGCCGTTACCGGCAAGACCGGTTCGCTGACCGCGCTGCCCGTGATCGAGACGCAGGCCGGTGACGTGTCCGCATTCGTGCCGACCAACGTGATCTCGATTACCGACGGTCAGATCTTCCTGGAAACCGACCTGTTCAACGCCGGTATCCGCCCCGCTATCAACGCCGGTATTTCGGTGTCGCGTGTGGGTGGTGCAGCGCAGACCAAGGTCATCAAGAAGCTGTCCGGTGGTATCCGTACCGACCTGGCCCAGTACCGTGAACTGGCTGCGTTCGCGCAGTTTGCTTCGGACCTGGACGACGCTACCCGCAAGCAGCTCGAGCGCGGTCGCCGCGTGACCGAACTGCTCAAGCAGCCGCAATACCAGCCGCTGCAGGTGTGGCAGCTCGCCGCGTCGCTGTATGCCGCCAACAACGGCTTCCTCGACAACGTCGACGTGAAGGACATTCTGCCGTTCGAGAAGGGCCTGCACGACCACCTGAAGACCAAGTTCGCCGACCTCGTCAACCGCATCGAAGATACCAAGGATCTGTCGAAGGAAGACGAAGCCGCCCTGCGTGCAGCGATCGAGGATTTCAGGAAGTCCGCCGCGTTCTAACCGCGTGATTCCATGTGTTGCGCCGGGCGCGCCGTAAGGCGCGTGGCGCGGCACAAGTGGAGAGGAAGATATGGCCGGAACGAAAGAGATTCGAACCAAGATCAAGAGCGTGCAAAACACGCGCAAGATCACCAAGGCGATGGAGATGGTCGCCGCATCCAAGATGCGCAAGGCGCAGGAACGGATGCGCAACGCCCGCCCCTACGCCGAGAAAGTGCGGAATATCGCGGCGCACCTGGCCTCTGCCAACCCCGAGTTCAAGCATCCGTTCATGGTGGCACGCGACGTCAAGCGCGCCGGCATGATCGTGGTGACGACCGACAAGGGTCTGTGCGGTGGCCTGAACACCAACGTGCTGCGCGCGGTGACCAATGAACTGAAGGACCTGCAGGGCCAGGGCGTGAACGTGCAAGCGACCGCCATCGGTACCAAGGGCATGCAGTTCCTGGGCCGCATCGGCGCCAAGGTGGTCTCGCATGTGGTGCAGCTGGGTGACACCCCGCATCTGGAAAAGCTGATCGGCGCGATCAAGGTTCAGCTGGACGCCTATACCAACGGCGAAGTCGACGCGGTGTACTTGGCATATACCAAGTTCATCAACACGATGAAGCAGGAGCCGATGGTCGAGCAACTGCTGCCGCTGGCAGCGGACAAGCTGAGCCAGACCGAAGATGAAAAGCGCGCCTACTCGTGGGATTACATCTACGAGCCCGACGCCCAGACCGTTGTGGAAGAGCTGCTCGTCCGCTACGTCGAAGCGCTGGTGTACCAGGCCGTGGCCGAGAACATGGCGTCGGAGCAATCCGCGCGTATGGTGGCCATGAAGGCTGCATCCGACAACGCCAAGAACGTGATCGGCGAACTGCAACTGGTCTACAACAAGACCCGTCAGGCAGCGATTACGAAGGAACTGTCGGAAATCGTCAGCGGTGCCGCTGCGGTCTAAGGCGTCAAGAATTCAAGCTATCGGAGATACGAAATGAGTATCGGAAATATTGTGCAGTGCATTGGCGCCGTGGTGGACATCGAGTTCCCGCGCGACGCAATGCCGAAGGTGTACGACGCACTCGTGCTCGAAGAGGGCAACGACAAGTCGTTCGCCGAGAAGGGTCTGACCTTCGAAGTGCAGCAACAGCTCGGCGACGGCGTGGTGCGTACCATTGCCCTGGGCTCGTCGGACGGCCTGCGCCGTGGCATGTCGGTGAAGGGCACCGGTGCCCCCATCTCCGTGCCGGTTGGCCACGGCACGCTGGGTCGCATCATGGACGTGCTGGGTCGCCCGATCGACGAAGCTGGTCCGATCGAAGCTGACGAAAAGCGCGCGATTCACCAGAAGGCACCGAAGTTCGACGAACTGTCGCCGTCGGTTGACCTGCTGGAAACGGGTATCAAGGTTATCGACCTGGTATGCCCGTTCGCGAAGGGCGGTAAGGTGGGTCTGTTCGGTGGCGCCGGTGTGGGCAAGACCGTGAACATGATGGAACTCATCAACAACATCGCCAAGCAGCACAGCGGTCTGTCGGTGTTTGCCGGCGTGGGCGAGCGTACCCGTGAAGGGAACGACTTCTACCACGAAATGAAGGACTCGAACGTGCTCGACAAGGTGGCCATGGTGTTCGGCCAGATGAACGAGCCGCCGGGCAACCGTCTGCGCGTGGCGCTGACCGGCCTGACGATGGCCGAGCGCTTCCGTGACGAAGGCCGTGACATCCTGTTCTTCGTCGACAACATCTACCGCTACACGCTGGCCGGTACTGAAGTGTCGGCACTGCTGGGCCGTATGCCTTCCGCCGTGGGCTATCAGCCGACGCTGGCTGAAGAAATGGGCAAGCTGCAGGAGCGTATTACGTCGACCAAGACTGGCTCGATCACGTCGATCCAGGCCGTGTACGTGCCTGCGGATGACTTGACCGACCCGTCGCCGGCTACCACCTTCCTGCACCTGGACTCGACCGTCGTGCTGTCGCGTGACATCGCCGCGCTGGGTATCTACCCTGCCGTCGACCCGCTCGACTCGACCTCGCGCCAGCTGGATCCGCAAGTCGTGGGTACGGAACACTACGAAGTGGCCCGCCGCGTTCAGCAGACCCTGCAGCGCTACAAGGAACTGCGCGACATCATCGCGATTCTGGGCATGGACGAACTGTCGCCGGAAGACAAGCTCTCCGTGTCGCGTGCGCGTAAGATCCAGCGTTTCCTGTCCCAGCCGTTCCACGTGGCCGAAGTGTTCACGGGTTCGCCGGGCAAGTACGTGCCGCTGAAGGAAACCATCCGTGGTTTCAAGATGCTGGTGGATGGCGAGTGCGATCACCTGCCCGAGCAGGCGTTCTACATGGTTGGCTCGATCGACGAAGCCTTCGAGAAGGCCAAGAAGCTTCAGTAAGCGGCGTCTTTCGCCTTCATGCGCCGTTGCGGCTGTCCTGGCGAAGTCAGCCGGTGTACGTGGCAGCCGCGAGCATGAGGGCGAGACACATGCTTCCTGATTTCGGGAAGCCAACGCTTTCTGAAGAAAGGATCAAATATGGCAACCATTCTTGTAGACGTCGTCAGCGCGGAAGCGTCGATCTTCTCCGGTCAGGCGAAGTTCGTGGCGCTGCCGGGCGAGTCGGGTGAACTGGGTATCCTGCCGGGTCACACGCCGCTGATTACCCGCATCCAGCCGGGCGCGGTGCGCATCGAGAAGGAAGACGGCGGCGAAGAGTTCGTGTTCGTTGCCGGCGGCATTCTCGAAGTGCAGCCCCAGCACGTCACTGTGCTGGCCGATACCGCGATTCGCGGTACGGATCTGGATGAGGCCAAGGCTAGCGAAGCCAAGCGCGCGGCCGAGGAAATGCTGCAGAATCAGAGCAGCGATCTGGATCTGGCGCGCGCCCAGAGCGAACTGGCCGTGGCCGCTGCGCAGCTTGCTGCAATCGCCCGCCTGCGTCGTAAGAAGTAAGCATTTAAGTCGTACCGCCGCGCTGTTGTATTTTTGGTGCGGCATTAAAAAAGGCAGCCCGCGGGCTGCCTTTTTTATCTGACGGGCGCTATATTTTGTGGCCTGGACCACAAAAAAAAGCGCGCGGGCCGGGGAGGCTCCGCGCGGACGGGAAAATCCCTTCGAGGGGTCAATTCGAAGGAACGGGTTCGGTCCAGGCTACTCTTACACGCGCATCGGAGTGTTCTCTCCGCAACTTGCGCACCGGTCTTCCTGGTTTTCCGGATCAACCTGCAACGCCTGCTGGGTTGGTCCGGATAAATCTGGTCACTACCTAAGGGGCTTTCTTCAGCGCCCCATATTTTTCAATGCTTTAGCGGCGGGGGGCACCTCACACCAAGCATCGGTCTGTCAATGCATTGTGGGGGAAACTTCTGGCCATGGCAGTAACAAAATGTATCGTTTTGCAAGTAGTTGAAAGGCGGCTGCGTATGGATACGTCGTTCTAAACACTTTCTGGCTTGCTTGAAAGCGTTTTCATCGCATGTTCCGTCATAATGTGCGCCAGGAAGTGCAAAAACAAAGACTTGCTAGAGTCTTGAATGCATTACGTTTTCTGCCCATTAATACGCCGTGTTCCCCACATTCGGGGGATAAGAAAAATCGGGTTTCTGATTTTGTGTTCGGCAGCGCATTCAGCGTTACGATTCGAAACGGTTAGCAAAGCGATTTTCGAAGTTTCCGATGGCCATCGACCCCCAGCTACTCAGCTACTACCGCCAGATGGCGGACCTGTACGCCAACGAACCCATCCCCGAGGAGGCCGCAGCGCGGCGCTCGCGCTTCGAGGATGTGGCCGCGCGCTCGCGACTGCCGGACACCGGGGAGATCTCCGTCACCGATCTCGCGATCCCCGGGGACGGCGCGGCGTTGAAGGTGCGCTTGTTCAGGCCCGCCAATGTTGAGCAGCCTCGACTGATTGTCTATTTCCACGGCGGTGGCTGGGTCGTCGGCTCGCCGGAAACGCATCACACGGTGGCGGCGCTGCTGGCAGCCGACACCCAGTGCGTCGTCGCCAGTGTCGACTACAGGCTGGCCCCGGAATACGCGTTTCCAACCCCTTGTGACGATGCGGTGGCAGCCGTGCAATGGCTCGCTGCATCGCGCGAGTCGCTTGGCGTGCATCCAGATTTTCTCGCCGTGGCTGGCGACAGCGCAGGCGCGCATCTGGCTGCGGCAGCGGCCCGGGTCGTCAACGAGCAGCGCCGTGCGCATATCGTCCAGGCGCAGTTGCTGATCTACCCCGTGGCCGCGCCATTGCTCACGACCGAGAGCTATCGCGCATTCGCGGACGGGCCTGGTCTCACCCGCGACGAGATGGCGTGGTACTGGACGCAGTTCATCGGCGCCGAAGAACTGGCCAAGGGTGCCGCGCAGGACGATCCCCGGATCCATCTGATGGCATCGCCGCCCACCATGTTGCCCCCCGCCAGCGTCGTGCTTGTGGCGGCCAATGACGTGCTGCGCGATGACGGCCTCGCCTACGCCAACTTCCTCGTGCGCCACGATGCACCGGTGATCACAATCGAGGCGTCAGGTATGACACATGGCTTTGCGCGTCTGCAACCGGACGCGCCACGCGCACGGGAGTGGATGCGCCGCGCCGCCGAGGCGTTCACAGGTGTGTTCGACGACCTCTGAGGACCTCCGAGGACCGCTGAGGCCCGATCCAGCGCAAGCATTCGTGTGGATATCACTCGCCATGGGGCTTGCGGGTGCGGGCATCCCTTAGAATGTCGGTCTCACGAGGATGACCATGACCGCATTGCAGAACGACACCTTCCTGCGGGCGCTGCGCCGGCAACCCACTGAATACACGCCCCTCTGGCTCATGCGCCAGGCGGGTCGCTATCTGCCCGAGTACAACGCCACGCGCGCGCGCGCCGGCAGCTTCCTCGGCCTGGCCAAGAACCCGGCCTACGCCACCGAGGTGACGCTGCAGCCGCTCGACCGCTATCCGCTCGACGCCGCGATCCTCTTTTCGGACATCCTCACCGTACCCGATGCGATGGGCCTCGGCCTGTCGTTCGCGCAGGGCGAGGGCCCGCGTTTCGCGCATCCGTTGCGCACGGAAGCCGACGTGGCCAAGCTCGCGGTGCCGGACATGGCGTCGCTGCAATACGTGTTCGATGCGGTCAGCGAAATCCGCAAGGCGCTGGTGCAGGACGGCCGTCAGCGTGTGCCGCTGATCGGTTTCTCGGGCAGCCCGTGGACGCTGGCCTGCTATATGGTCGAAGGTGGCGGCTCGGACGACTTCCGCACCGTCAAGGCGATGATGTACGCCCGGCCCGACCTGATGCATCGTATTCTCGACATCAATGCCACCGCCGTGTCCGCGTACCTCAACGCGCAGATCGAAGCCGGAGCCCAGGCCGTGATGGTTTTCGACACCTGGGGCGGCGCGCTGGCGGATGGCATGTATCAGGCCTTCTCGCTAGCGTACATGCGCAAGGTACTCCAGGGCCTCAAGCGCGAGCACGACGGCCAGCAGATCCCAGTGATCGTATTCACCAAGGGCGGCGGCATCTGGCTCGAGGAAATCGCCGGGATCGGCCCGGATGCGATCGGGCTCGACTGGACCGTGAACCTGGCGAAAGCCCGCCGTCGGACCGAAGGCCGCGTGGCACTGCAAGGCAATATCGACCCGACCGTGCTGTTCGCGTCCGAATCGGCCATCCGCGAACAGGTACGGGGCGTGCTCGACTCCTACGCATCCGCCGGTGGCAGCGATGGACACGTCTTCAACCTCGGCCACGGCATTTCGCAGTTCACGCCACCCGAGAACGTTTCGGTCCTGGTTGACGAAGTGCACAACCATAGCCGCAAGCTGCGCGCCGGGCAGGTTGCAGCGGCCGTCTGAAACAGGCGTTTTCCCCGCGGCGCAGCGATTCGCCGACCCGACTGCGCCGCTGTGTCGCAGTCGGCGCTATCGATAAGCTGTCAAGTAAACTATTTGCGATATTTCGCCAAAAAGGTGCCGGGCGGTTGCTGTCAAGGCTTGACTTATGCACACCGATAGGTTTGCCGCACCGCAAGACGGGGTAACCCCTTAACTCAGTTGGGGGGTGTTTGCAACCCATTGATTCATAAGGCTTTGAATCTTTCTTTAAGAACCGTGTAAGGTCGATGAAAGCCTTGATTCATGGGCCTTGCGGGGAACTCGGCGCGACTTTTCAACAAAGTTATCCACAGGCGTGACAGATACCTTGGAAAAGCCACCAAGGATCATCGACTTAGGGTCACATTTCAGGTTTTACTTTAAGTTGATGTTGCGCCGCACACAGACCCGTTCGGAAAATCCTGTTACGCCAGCCATGCACAACCATCGCGCAGCCGGACTGCACCACGCTGGAGCTGGTCAATGACATCGGCGGCGGCGCCTGTGGATACTGCGTTACAGCCCGCATCCGCTGAGGCTGCGGCGGGCCTCGTGCGCGTCGCATTGGATACCCCCGCTGACGACTACTTCGACTATCTGGCGGATGCCACGGTGATGCCGGGCGAGCTCGTGGTCGTGCCATTTGGCAAGCGCCATGTCATGGGGGTCGTGCTCGATCGACCCGACAACACCGAGGTACCCGCAGACCGCCTGAGGCCGGTGACGGGCCATCTGACGTGGATGCCACCGCTCAACGCCGCGTGGATCGGCCTCGCCCGTTTTGCCGCGCGCTATTACCACCGCTGTCTGGGCGAAGTGATGCTGCCCGCTCTGCCGCCGTCGCTGCGCGATCCGCAGACCTGGGAACGGCTGGAACAACGCGCCCGAACCACGCAGTACCGGGTACGCACGGCGCAGACAGAAGCCTTGCTGGCGGCAGCGCCGTCGCGCGCACGAACCGTGCGGGCGCTGGCTGAAGCGTTGATTGCGGCGCCTGATGGGTTGCGCCTTGCCGAAGCCCGCGAGCTTTGCACGGCGGCCCCGGCACGCCTGGCCGAGTGGGAGGCCGCTGGCTGTATCCAAAGCACCCATGCGGACCGTCCGCTGCTCGATACAGCCCCCACGCAGGTACCATCTGTCGCCCCGACGCTCCATGACGAGCAGCGTGCGGCCGTGGATGCCATCACCGCCGCCGAAGGCTATGCCGCCTTCCTGCTCCACGGGGTAACCGGCAGCGGCAAGACGGAAGTCTATCTCCACGCCATCGCCGCCCGATTGGACGAGGACCCGGCCGCCCAGGTACTGATGCTGGTCCCCGAGATCAACCTCACGCCCCAACTGCAGGCGCGTATCGCCGAGCGCTTTCCTGATCAGCCACTGGCCGTCCTTCACAGTGGACTGGCCGATCAGGAACGCAGCCTCCAGTGGCTGGCGGCGCATCGCGGCGAGGCGCGTATCGTGCTCGGCACACGCATGGCCGTCATGGCATCCGTGCCGAACCTGAAGCTGATCGTGGTCGATGAAGAGCACGACACTTCCTACAAGCAGCAGGAAGGCCTGCGGTACTCGGCACGCGATCTGGCCGTGTGGCGTGCCAACCAGTTGGGCATCCCGGTAGTGCTCGGCTCGGCCACGCCGTCCATGGAGTCCTGGTACCGGGCGGAGCAGGGCGCCTATCGCAAGCTGGTGCTGCGCGATCGCGCCCAGGCGGATGCCGCGCTGCCCACGGTCAGGCTGATCGACCTGAACCATGAACGCCAGCGTCAGCGCACGCTCTATGAAGGGCTGTCGGTGCCGCTGCTCGATGCCATCCAGCAGCGGCTGGATCGGGGTCAGCAGAGCCTGTTGTTCCTGAACCGGCGGGGCTACGCGCCAGTCCTGGCCTGCGACAGTTGCGGCTGGCTCTCGGGCTGCCCGCGATGCTCGGCGTACCTGGTGCTGCATCGCCCGGAGCGGCGGTTGCGCTGCCACCATTGCGGGCTCGAGGCGCCCGTGCCGCATCATTGCCCCGACTGCGGCAATGTCGACATCGCACCGCTCGGCCGGGGCACGCAGCGGATCGAGGAGGCGTTGGCCGCACGTTTTCCACAGGCGCGCATCGCCCGGATCGACGCGGATTCCACGCGGCGCAAGGGCAGTGCGCAGGCCATGCTCGACGAGGTCCATGCCGGCGAGGTCGACATCCTGGTGGGCACGCAGATGGTGGCCAAGGGACACGACTTCCAGCGTGTCACGCTGGTGGGCATCGTCCACCCTGATGCCGCCATGTTCAGCCACGATTTCCGCGCGGCCGAGCACCTGTTCGCGTCCCTGATGCAGGTGTCCGGCCGCGCCGGCAGGGCAGGGCTGGGCGGCGAAGTGTTGATCCAGACCCGCTATCCAGATGCCCCCGCATTGCAGGCTTTGGTACGCCATGACTATGATGGATTCGCAGCCAGCCAGTTGCGAGAGCGCCGGCAGGCCGGGTTGCCCCCGTATGCCTACCAGGTGCTGGTGACGGCCGAGCACGCGCAGCTCGAGCGCGCGCTTGCCTTCCTGCAGGCCGCTCGCGCGTGCGCGGATGCCAGTCCGCTGGCATCCGAAGTGCAACTGCATGACCCGGTGCCGATGTCGATGGTGCGCCTGTTCAACAAGGAGCGCGCCCAGATGCTCGTCGAAGCCGGCTCCCGCCCGTTATTACAACGGTTTGTCAGTGAGTGGGTACGGACTTTCGATGATGCCGCGACGCGTGTCAAAGGGGTGCGTTGGCAATTGGAAATCGATCCGCTACGCATTTGAGCGGAGCAGTCGCCACGCCGGAAAGTTGCGAAAGTGCAACCTTTTGTCCGCAAGCGAGCTTAGGGGTTGCACTAGGTTGCACCCCGTAATTCTCCGAGAGTAAGATCGCGCCAGTCCGGCTATCTGGCGGGTACGCACACGCGCGTATCGCCGGTGCAGCCAACCGATATTCCAAGATTCGCTGGAGAACCGATCGCATGGCCACCACCACCCTCGGCGTCAAGCTCGACGACGCATCGCGCGAACGCCTGAAGCGCGTTGCCCAGTCCATCGACCGCACCCCGCACTGGCTGATCAAGCAGGCCATCTTTACGTACCTGGAACAGGTGGAACGCGGCCATCTGCCCCATGAAGCCGGTGCCGGCGCGACTGCAGATACCGACGGCGCCGATGCTGGCGACGCGACGCAGGCCGACGCCGCGCCGCAGCCTTTCCTCGAATTCGCACAGAGCGTCCAGCCTCAGTCGGTACTGCGCGCGGCCATCACGTCCGCCTACCGCCGCCCGGAAACCGAATGCGTGCCGGTGCTGCTGGAGCAGGCGCGCTTGCCGCAGGCGCAGGCCGATGCCGCCATCAAGATGGCGCGAGCCCTGGCGGCCCGGCTGCGCGAGCAGAAAGTAGGCAGCGGGCGCGAGGGGCTGGTGCAGGGGCTGATCCAGGAGTTCTCGTTGTCGTCGCAGGAAGGCGTGGCGCTGATGTGCCTGGCCGAAGCGCTGCTGCGCATCCCCGACAAGGCCACGCGCGATGCGCTGATCCGCGACAAGATCAGCGGCGCCAACTGGCAATCGCATCTGGGCCAGAGCCCGTCGCTGTTCGTCAACGCTGCCACCTGGGGCCTGCTGCTGACCGGCCGGCTGGTGGCCACGCACACCGAAGCCGGACTGTCGAAGGCGCTGACGCGCATCATCGGCAAGGGCGGCGAGCCGTTGATCCGCAAGGGCGTGGACATGGCGATGCGCCTGATGGGCGAGCAGTTCGTGACTGGCGAAACAATCTCCGAGGCGCTGGCCAACGCGCGCAAGTACGAGGAAGAGGGCTTCCGTTACTCGTATGACATGCTCGGCGAAGCGGCGATGACCGAGGCCGATGCCCAGCGCTACCTGGCGTCCTACGAGCAGGCGATCCACGCGATCGGGCAGGCTTCGCGCGGCCGTGGCATCTACGAAGGTCCGGGCATCTCGATCAAGCTATCCGCGCTGCACCCGCGCTACAGCCGCGCGCAGCACGAGCGCGTGATCACCGAACTCTACGGTCGTCTGAAGAGCCTGACGATGCTGGCCCGCCAGTACGACATCGGTATCAACATCGACGCCGAGGAAGCGGATCGCCTGGAAATCTCGCTCGACCTGCTTGAGCGGCTCTGCTTCGAGCCGGAGCTGGCCGGTTGGAACGGCATCGGCTTCGTGGTGCAGGGCTATCAGAAGCGCTGCCCGTTCGTGATCGATTATCTGATCGACCTGGCGCGCCGTAGCCGGCACCGCCTGATGATCCGCCTGGTCAAGGGCGCGTACTGGGATAGCGAGATCAAGCGTGCCCAGGTCGACGGCCTGGAGGGCTACCCGGTCTACACGCGCAAGGTCTACACCGATGTGTCGTATGTGGCCTGCGCCCGCAAGCTGCTGTCGGTGCCCGACGCGATTTATCCACAGTTCGCCACCCACAACGCCCACACGCTGTCGGCTATCTACCAGATCGCCGGCCAGAACTATTACCCCGGCCAGTACGAATTCCAGTGCCTGCACGGCATGGGCGAGCCGCTGTACGACCAGGTGGTTGGCCCGGTGGCGGATGGCAAATTCAACCGGCCGTGCCGGATCTACGCGCCGGTCGGCACCCACGAAACGCTGCTGGCGTACCTGGTGCGCCGCCTGCTGGAGAACGGCGCCAACACCTCGTTCGTGAACCGGATCGCCGACGAGACGATCGCGCTCGACGATCTCGTCGCCGACCCGGTGGCCGTGGTCGAAACCATGCACAAGACCGAGGGCGTGCTTGGCCTGCCGCATCCGCGTATCCCGCAGCCGCGCGCGCTGTATGGCAAGTCGCGCGCCAATTCGGCCGGCATTGACCTGTCGAACGAACATCGGTTGGCGTCGCTGTCGTCCGCACTGCTGGCCGGCACCAGCGAGACGCCGCGCGCGGAACCGCTGCTCGGCGCCGCAGTGGCGGGCACGGATGCCACGTCCGAGCCGGTGCTGAATCCGGCGGATCGTCGCGACGTAGTGGGACAGGTCAGCGAGGCAACGCCGGCTGAGATCGAAGCCGCGCTTGTGGCCGCCGTCAACGTGGCGCCGATCTGGCAGGCCACGCCGCCCGAAGTGCGTGCCGCCGCGCTGGAACGCGCCGCCGATCTGATGGAAGCCCAGATGCAGTCGCTGATGGGCATCATCATGCGCGAGGCCGGCAAGACGTTTTCGAACGCCATCGCCGAAGTGCGCGAGGCGGTCGACTTCCTGCGCTACTACGCGGTGCAGGTCCGCGCGTCGTTCTCGAACGATACCCATCGCCCCCTTGGTCCGGTGGTCTGCATCAGCCCGTGGAATTTCCCGCTGGCGATCTTCACCGGCCAGGTGGCCGCCGCGCTGGCAGCCGGGAATCCGGTGCTGGCCAAGCCGGCAGAACAGACGCCGCTGATTGCCGCCGCCGCCGTGCGCCTGCTGCGCGACGCCGGCGTGCCCGCAGCCGCGGTGCAATTGCTGCCGGGCCGGGGCGAGACCGTCGGCGCGGCGCTGGTGGGCGACGCCCGGGTCAAGGGCGTGATGTTCACCGGCTCGACCGAAGTTGCCCGCCTGCTGCAACGCAACGTGGCGAGCCGTCTCGATGCCGCCGGTCGTCCGATTCCGCTGATCGCCGAGACTGGCGGGCAGAACGCGATGATCGTCGATTCCTCGGCGCTGGCCGAGCAGGTGGTGGGCGACGTGGTGACTTCGGCCTTCGATTCGGCCGGCCAGCGCTGTTCGGCGCTGCGCGTGCTGTGCCTGCAGGAAGACGTGGCCGACCGCATCCTGGAAATGCTCAAGGGTGCGATGGGTGAGTTGACGCTGGGCAACCCGGATCGCCTGTCCACTGACGTTGGTCCTGTGATCGACGAGGAAGCGCGCGGCAATATCCTGCGCCATATCGAAGCGATGCGAGCCAAGGGCCGTCGTGTGCACCAGGCCGACCCGGGCGCGGCGGACACGCCGGCCTGCCGCCATGGCACGTTCGTGCCGCCGACGCTGATCGAACTCGATTCGATCGCGGAGCTGAAGCGGGAGGTGTTCGGCCCGGTGTTGCATGTGGTGCGCTTCCCGCGTACCGCGCTGGACAAGCTGATCGACCAGATCAATGGCACCGGGTACGGCCTGACGCTCGGCGTCCACACGCGGATCGACGAGACGATCGCGCACATCGTCGACCGCGCGGATGTGGGCAATCTCTATGTGAACCGGAATGTCGTCGGCGCCGTGGTGGGCGTGCAGCCATTCGGTGGCGAAGGGCTGTCCGGCACGGGGCCAAAGGCGGGAGGGCCACTCTATCTGCACCGGCTGCTGTCGGTCTGCCCGCAGGATGCCGTGGCGCGCGCCGTGCGTGCGTCGGATGCGACCGGTGGCGTGGCCGCTGCGCCGGTGTCGCCCGAACTGGCCGCGCTGAAGGTCTGGGCGCAGGCGTCGCTGCCCGAGGTTGCCGATGCCTGCGACCGCCTGGCCGCGGCATCGCCGTCGGGGCTCGGTGTGACGCTGCCGGGTCCTACCGGCGAGCGCAACACCTACTCGCTGCTGCCGCGCGAACGTGTGCTTTGCCTCGCCCAGCAGGAGTCCGATCTGGTGCTGCAACTGGCCGCCGTGCTGGCCGTCGGCAGCGAGGCGTTGTGCGTTGACACAGCGCAGACCCGGGCCCTGTCTGAAAGGCTTCCCGCCGCAGTACAATCGCGCGTCCGCATGGTTTCCGACTGGACGTCGACGGATACGGCGTTCGATGCCGTGCTGCACCACGGCGATTCCGACCAGCTTCGCACGGTCTGCGAGCAGGTGGCCACCCGCACTGGTCCGATCGTCGGCGTGCAGGGTCTTGCGCATGGTGAACCGAATATCGCTCTGGAGCGTTTGTTGATCGAACGTTCGCTGTCCGTCAATACGGCGGCCGCGGGCGGCAATGCAAGTTTGATGACGATCGGCTGAGGCAGGCCTCGACCGTGGCGCGTCGCAGTACGCGGCGGGGGCCGGTGATCCCGACCCCGTCGCAACCCAGGAACGGAGCGGTGCTGCCAACGCCGGTCCGCGAACATGCCGACACCGGCACCATATGGCACCCTATGGGACCCAAGGAGAACTGATGAGCTCGACATTCCGCAAGACGGCGATGACCGTTGCCATGGCCGTAGCCGGCCTGACCGCCGCCTCGGCCGCATTTGCCCAGGCGCAGGAAATCAAGCTGGGCTTTGCCGGCCCGATGACCGGTGGCCAGGCGCAGTATGGCAAGGACATGCAGAACGGTATCGTCCTCGCCATCGAGGACATGAACGCCACCAAGCCCAAGATTGGCGGCAAGGACGTCAAGTTCGTGCTGGTCTCCGAGGACGACCAAGCCGACCCGAAGACCGGTTCCGTAGTGGCGCAGAAGCTCGTGGACGCGGGCATCCAGGGCATGCTCGGCCACTTCAACTCGGGCACCAGCATCCCGGCTTCGATGGTCTACAACCGCGCCGGCATTCCGCAGATCGCCATGGCCACGGCGCCTGAGTACACCCGCCAGGGCTTCAAGACCACGTTCCGCATGATGACGTCCGACACCCAGCAGGGTTCGGTGATCGGCGCCTTCGTGGTGAAGAAGCTCGGCGCCAAGAACATCGCCATCGTCGATGACCGCACGGCCTACGGCCAGGGTCTGGCCGACGAGTTCGAGAAGGCGGCCAAGGCCGCTGGCGGCAAGATCGTCCGCCGCGAGTTCACGAACGACAAGGCCGTGGACTTCAAGGCCGTGCTGACCAACATCAAGCGCGCCAACCCGGACATCATCTTCTACGGCGGCGCCGAGACGCAGTCGGCCCCGATGGCCAAGCAGGTGAAGGAACTGGGCATGAAGGCGCCGCTGGTGTCGGGCGAAATGTCCAAGACCGACAACTTCCTGAAGCTGGCCGGCCCGGCAGCCGATGGCACCGTGGTGTCGCTGGCCGGCCTGCCGCTGGACCAGATGCCGGGTGGCGTGGCCTATGAGAAGAAGTACGAGAAGCGCTTCGGCTCGAAGGTGCAGACCTACTCGCCGTATGCCTATGACGGCGCCACCGCGATGATGACGGCCATGATCAAGGCTGGCTCGGCCGATCCGGCGCGCTACCTGCCGGTGCTGGCTGCGACCAACATGCAGGGCGTGACCACCAAGACGCTGGCCTACGATGCCCGCGGCGACCTGAAGGACGGCGGCATCACCGTCTACAAGGTGGCTGACGGCAAGTGGACCGTGCTGCAGACCGTGGGCGGCAAGTAAGCCAGCCCGCATCGGCGCGCCGGACGGCTTTCCTCCGCCCAGCGCGCCGCGCGATACCAGACGCCACCCGGGCCCGGCCCGTGGTGGCGTTTTTTGTTGGGCGGCGGGAACCGGCCCGAAATCCCCGCTGTTCTTTCCCGGGTGATTCCCGCGGTTAGCGCATAATTCCGCTTTTGCTGAATTCTTGAGAAGGAACCGACCGTGCAGGATGTCCGTTACGAGCACGCGATCGCGCTAGCCAATGCCGGGCGCCACGACGAGGCGCTGCAGGTGGCCGACCAGCTCTGGGAGGCACACCCTGAGGTGGTGGACTATGCAGCGCTGCGCGCGCAACTGCATGCCGATCGCGACGATGTGCCTGGCGCGCTGGCCGCGCTGGACGAGGCGATGGAACGCCTGCCTTCGCTGTCGCTGGCGCCAGTGCACCGCTGGGCGTCACGTGGCGCGCTGGCCCATATCTACGGCACGCTGCTGATGCGCGAAGGGCGTGACGCCGAAGCGCAGCCGTGGATGCATGAAGCGGCGCGCCGCAACGGGCTGGCCACAGGCGAGTGGGCGGCGCATTTCTATGCCGGCTTCGTCGCGCTTCGCCTCAATGACTTCGCCCTGGCGGGCCGTTATTGGCACGATCTGCTCTATCGCGCGCCGGATCTGGGCGCGGGTGACATTCTCCCGCTGGTGCAGGACTACGTGGCGCGTTGCGATGCCGCCGGGCAACTGGGCGAGCCGCTGCTGCGCGTTTGCCTGGGACGTATCGCGCTGGATTCCCCCGAACTGCTCGATCTGACACCGCCCGAGGGCGATGCGCTCGCTGCCATGCAGGCCGAACGAGTGCTGGCCGAGCAAGCCGACCACCCCGAGGCACGCCGTTTGCGCGCGCCACTGCGTCTGGGCAGTGATCCGGCGGGGGCGCTCGATGACATGGATACCTATCTGCGTCAGGAGGCCGATCCGCTGACACAGGTACGCGTGTTGACCTTGCGCAACCAGATCAACGCGGCCGTACCGGCCAATGCGCCTGCGCCGCAACCCGCATGGACCGGCTTCGCGCTGACGGCGGACGCCGACGACGGCGCGCTGTATTTCCATGCGGCCAGTGCACTCGGTGCCTTCATCGACGAGGTGCCGGCGTCGCAGGCCACGCTCAGGCCGCTGCTCGAGGCCGCCTGCCGCAAGGGCCTGGCTTGCTTTGAGTCGTACTTTTCCACAGGCGAAGGCGACCCACGCGGCCACGGCGGCAATGCCGATCCTCATCTCTACTCGCTGCTGTGCCGTCTGCTGGCGCGTCTGCTGCCTGCCGACGAGGCGCATCTGGAGGAAAAGCTGGCGTTGCACCGCAAGGGTATGGCGGCGAGCGATTTCATCGACCACTGGATCGACCTGCTCGACACCCACGCGGCGGCAGGCCACCATCAGCAGGTGGTCGACCTGGCCGGCGAGGTCATGAACCGCTACCCGGTGGAACGCAACCCCGGCAATGTGAGCTGGGTGTTCAGCCGTCTGGTGGCGGCCTGGGCGGCGATTGGCGGCCGCGAGGCTACCGAGTCTGCCAGCGCGGCCATCTCGCATATGGATGCGCGTCTTGACGCGCTGCCGGTGGAAGCGCGTAGCGAGGGCGCCCATGCCATGGCGCACGCTCGCGCCCACTATGCCGGGCTGCTCCAGTCCGGCATGGCGGCGATGGACGAACATGATCGAGCCGATGCGCGCGCCGAACTCGAAGCGCTGGAGCGCCGCTCGATGCTGGTCGAAGACGCGTGGCTATGCAGTCGGTTCGGCCAGATCTGGCGTGACCTTGGCGACAACGACCGCGCGCTGCCGCTGCTGGAGCAAGCCGTGCAACTTGGCGAGGGCGATGGCCGGGGCCAGGCTCAGGCACGCGTGCAGCGGGCTGCGTTGCTAGTCGACCTGGCGCGCTTTCCCGAAGCGCTGACCGATTTTCAGCTTGCATTCGCCGCGCGGGACGACTGGGATGCCCGAACCTGGCTGACGGCGGTACGGGCCGCCGTAGGCATGGCGCAGCGTGAAACGGCGCTTGCCTGGTTCGAAAAGGCCCGCGCGCTCGAGGGCGACAAGGGTGTCACCCGGGGCCTTTTCGCGCAGGTGGAAACCGGCCTGAAGTCGACGCGCCCCAAATGGAAGGTCTGGGGCGTGTGAGCCCATTCTGAATTTGCCAACCCCGGGAAAACGCCACCTGCGAAGATGGCGTTTTTTAATGGCAGAAGCCGAAAGTTGCAAGCGTATTAAAAGAAGCGTCGGACAACACCCGACACGAAAGTTCATGTGCTTCCGTTACCATGTCGGCCATGAACGGACTAAGCCAACTTTTCCCATCCCTGCCACTGGCCCCGAGCGGATTGTTCTGGGTCGGGCTCGCGCTGGTTGGCGCGGGACTGGCCGGCGAGCTCTGCCGCCGCTGGCTCGGCTTCCCCCGCATCGTCGGTTATGCGGCCGCGGGCTTGTTCGCGGGCACGCTCGGACGCAGCATCGTCGACGAGAACATGATCGCGCAGACGCGCATCCTGATCGACATGGCGCTCGCGCTGGCGCTGTTCGAGCTTGGCCATCGACTGTCGTTTTCCTGGCTGCGCGCGAACCGCTGGCTGCTGTTCACGAGCGGGGCGGAAAGCCTGCTGACCTGGGGACTGGTGTCCACGGTATTGCAGTGGCTCGGCGCATCGCCGGCCGTGGCGATTCTCGCGGGCGGTATTGCGGTCAGCACGTCGCCGACCATCGTGCTCCAGCTCAAGAACGAGTTGCGTGCCGAAGGCCAGGTGACCGAGCGGCTGATGGCCATGGCAGCCCTGAACAGCATCTACGCCGCCGTCATCGTGCAGGTGGCCACCGGCTGGCTGCACTCCGAGTACGGCAACATCGGCGCGGCGCTGCTGCATCCGCTCTACCTGCTGATTGGCTCGTGCCTGCTGGCGTGGGTGGTCGGCAAGGTTGGCCATGCCATTTACGCCCGCATGTCCGCTGACGATCACTACAGCTTCCTGGTGCTGGTTGGCCTGGTCCTGTTCGCGCTGGCGCTGACGCGCGTGCTGAAGTTGTCGATGCCGCTCTCGCTGATGCTGGCTGGCGTAGTCTTCAAGCATCAGGACCAACAGCCGCATGTGTGGCCCACGCACTTCGGCAGCGCGGGCAGCCTGCTGATCATCGTGATGATCGTCTCGCTCGGCCTGCCGCTGACAGCACATGACTGGGCGGTCGGTGGCATGCTGGCCATCGCGCTGGTGGTGATGCGTCACGTTGCCAAGCTTGTTGGCGTGATATCGCTGGGGTCGTTCTCGGGCCTGAGTCTGCGCCAGTGCACGGCGCTCGGGCTGGCGCTGGCTCCGATGTCGGGACTCGCCTATCTTTTGATGAACGACGTCGCCTTGCTGTATCCGGGAACCGGCTCGCCGCTGGCTTCGATCATTCTGTGTGCGCTGGCGATCGAGCAGTTGCTCGGGCCCGTCATCGCGGCGTGGGCGCTGCATTATGTCGGCGAAGCGCGTGACAACGGAGGGCGCTGATGTCGCTCGAATCCTTCAAGCATTCCGAAGCCCTGACGTTTGGTGTCGAACTGGAACTGCAGCTCGTCAATCGTCATGACTATGACCTCGCGCCGTTCGCGCCGGACCTGCTCCGGGCGCTCAGGGGCGCGCAACATGCCGGCGACATCAAGCCGGAGATCAGCCCGTCGATGATCGAGATCAGCACGGGGATCTGCCACGACTACGCACAGGCGCTCGAGGAGCTGAGCGTGATGCGGGACCTGATGGTCAATGCGTCACGCGGGCTGAACCTCGGCATCTGCGGCGGCGGCACGCACCCGTTCCAGGTATGGTCCGATCGCACGATTTCCGACTCGCCCCGCTACCAGTACATCTCCGAACTCTACGGCTATCTGGCCAAGCAGTTCACGGTGTTCGGGCAGCACGTGCATATCGGGTGCCCGAGCGCCGACGAGTCGCTGTTCCTGCTGCACGCCATCGGGCGCTACGTCCCGCACTTCATTGCGCTGGCCGCGTCGTCGCCGTATGTGCAGGGTGTGGATACCGGTTTTGCTTCGGCCCGTCTGAATTCGGTGGCGGCATTCCCGATGAGCGGGCGCGCGCCGTTCGTGCTGACCTGGGACGCTTTCAAGGCGTACTTCGACAAGATGCGCGCCACCGGTGTGATCGAGAGCATGAAGGACTTCTATTGGGACATTCGCCCCAAGCCGGAATTCGGCACGATCGAAGTCCGCGTCATGGACACACCGCTGACCGTGCAGCGCGCGTGCGACATCGCGGCCTATATCCAGGCGCTGGCGCGTTACCTGCTGTTGTCGCGGCCATTCATGCCTCAGGAAGACGACTATCTGGTCTACACGTTCAACCGCTTCCAGGCGTGCCGCTTCGGGCTGGAGGGCGAGTATGTGCATCCGAATGAACTGACTCGGATGCCGATTGCCGACCATATCCTGTCGATCTGCGATGCGCTCGAGCCACATGCGGAAGCGCTAGGTTCGCTGGAGGCGCTATCGAATATCCGCGCGCTGGCGGCGAGCCGCAGCAACGACGCGCATTGGGTGCGCGCCGCCAATCGCGATGCGCACAGCCTGCGCGATATGGTGCGACAGACCTGCGAACAGTGGGGGGGTTGAGGCAAGGCGCTGCGCCGAGTTTGCGCAGCGCTCAACTCACGCGCCGTGCGGCACACTTTCCCCGTCGCGGCCGGTGACCAGACCGAGCTGCTGATTGGCCGGCACGGCCACGTCGATCAGCTTTGGCCGGGGCAGGTTCAGGCCGCGCATCATCACGATGAACTCGTCGCGTGTACGACCCGCCACCCGGCTGTTGGTGGCGCGCTCCTGACCGATCGTGGACTCGGTGCGGCCCTTGTAGTCATGCGCCGGATAGACACGCGTGTCGTCGGGCAGGCGGAAGAGTTTCTGCGTCAGGCTGTCGAACAGCGTGCCCGCATCGCCGGACTGGAAATCGGTGCGGCCGCAGCCGTCGATCAGCAGCGCATCGCCGGTGAAGATGCGGCGCACCACACCATCGGTGGTGGGCTCCTCCCACAGATAGCTCATGCTGCCGGCGGTATGCCCGGGCGTGTGGATGGCCCGTAGCACCTGATTGCCGAAGCGGAGCGTGTCACCGTCGATGAGTTGCTTCTGCGCGGGCTTGATGTCGCAGCCCGACGGCGCCGCCGTGTGGGCGCCGGTCTGCTGCGCCAGATGCCCCGCCGACGTGATGTGGTCGGCATGGGCATGTGTTTCCACCACCCAGGTCAGCTTGGCGCCGGTGTCGGCAAGTATGCCGAGGTCACGCTCGTACTGGCGGTCCACGGGATCGATCAGCACCGCCTCATGGGTGTCCGCGTCGATCAGCAGATAGGTGTAGGTGGACGACGTTTCGTCGAAAAGCTGATGGAAGGTCTGCATGGCCGTGTTGTTTTTGGCAAACCGAAGGTGCCTCAATCATACGTCGGCCATCGGTGCCTGCAACCTGCGTGGGTAACTGGAGGCACCCGGAATCAGCATTCCACGATATTGACCGCCAGGCCGCCTCGTGCGGTTTCCTTGTACTTGGTCTTCATGTCCGCGCCGGTTTCGCGCATGGTCTTGATGACCGAGTCGAGCGAGACGTAGTGCGTGCCGTCGCCGCGCAGGGCCATGCGCGCCGCATTGACCGCCTTGACCGCCGCCATGGCATTGCGCTCGATGCAGGGAATCTGCACCAGTCCGCCCACGGGGTCGCAGGTCAGGCCGAGGTTGTGCTCCATGCCGATCTCGGCGGCGTTTTCCACCTGCTCGGGCGTGCCCCCGAGCACGGCCGCCAGCGCGCCGGCCGCCATCGAGCAGGCCACGCCGACTTCACCCTGGCATCCGACCTCCGCGCCGGAGATCGACGCGTTGAGCTTGTAGAGCAGACCGATCGCGCCCGCCGTCAGCAGGAAATCCACCGCGCCCTGTGGGTTCGCGCCCGGAATGAAGCGGTCGTAGTAGTGCAGCACTGCCGGAATGATGCCCGCCGCGCCATTGGTGGGCGCCGTGACCACGCGGCCACCCGCCGCGTTTTCTTCGTTGACGGCGATTGCGTACAGGTTGACCCAGTCCATGACCGAAAGCGGATCGGAAAGGGTGCGCTCGGCGCGTTCGGTCAGGTTGCGATACAGCTCGGGCGCGCGGCGGCGCACCTTGAATGGCCCGGGCAGTTCGCCATCGGTGCGGCAACCGCGTGCCACGCATTGCTGCATCACGTCCCAGATGTGGAGCAGGCCGTCCATGACCTCCTGCTCGGAGCGCCACGTGAGTTCGTTCTCCAGCATGAGCCGGGCAATCGACTTGCCGCTGGCGTGGGCCATCTCGAGCATCGCGCGTCCGCTGCGGAACGGATGCGGCAACTGGCGCTCGGCCGCTTGCAACTGCGTGTTGGGTGCGCCCGCCGTGACGATGAAGCCACCACCCACGGACAGATAGCGGGCCTCGCGTCGTGAGGTGCCGTCCGCATCGTAGGCGTGGAATTTCATCCCGTTGGGGTGCTCGGCCATTGCCTCGCGGCGATAGAACGCGATGTGGTCGCGCTCTACGAATGGCACCGTATGCGTGCCGAGCAGCGAGAGCTGGCGGCTCGCGCGCAGCGCGGCGAGCTTGGCGTCGATGGTGTTCGGGTCGACCGTGTCCGGCGCTTCCCCCATCAGGCCCAGGATCACGCCCTTGTCGGTGCCGTGTCCCTTGCCCGTCGCACCCAGCGAGCCATACAACTCCACGCGCACACTGGCCACCTGCGGCAGCAGCCCGTCACGCTCCAGCCCGTGGGCAAACATCAGGGCGGCGCGCATCGGGCCGACGGTATGCGAACTGGACGGGCCAATGCCCACCTTGAACAGATCGAAGACGCTGACTGCCACGGCTGACTCCGGTAATGCGCCGCCAATAGGGGGCGCCGGCACAGGTTCCGGCCGGCGACGCCGGGGTGTCCCCGACGCCGCCGCGTGCTAAGGCGGAGGCAGGTGCCTCAGCCTTCAGCGTACTCGCTCAATGGCACGCACGAGCAGAACAGATTGCGGTCGCCGTACACGTTGTCCGCGCGGCCAACCGGCGGCCAGTACTTCTGCGTGCGCAGCGATGCCACCGGGTAGGCGGCTTCCTCGCGCGTGTACTTGTGGTTCCACTTGTCGCTGACCACCACGGCGGCCGTGTGCGGCGCGTGCTTGAGCGGGTTGTCTTCGCGATCGAAGCTGCCGTCCTCGACACGCGCGATCTCGCCACGGATGGCGATCATCGCGTCGATGAAGCGGTCGAGCTCGTGCAGTGCCTCGCTCTCGGTCGGCTCGATCATCAGCGTGCCCGGCACCGGGAAGCTCATGGTCGGCGCGTGGAAGCCGTAGTCCATCAGGCGCTTGGCCACGTCCTCGTTGCTGATGCCGGTGGCCTTCTGCAGCGGGCGCAGATCCAGGATGCACTCGTGCGCCACCAGGCCGTGCTGGCCCGTGTAGAGCACCGGGAAGTGCGGCGACAGACGCCGGGCCACGTAGTTGGCCGTCAGGATCGCGTTCTCGGTGGCGGCGGTCAGGCCGGCCGAGCCCATCATCGCGATATACATCCACGAAATCGGCAGGATGCTGGCCGAGCCGAACGGCGCGGCCGAGACACCGCCGATGCCGTTCTCGTCACGACGATAGCCGACGCTGTCCTGGTTCGGCAGGAAGTCCGCCAGATGCGCGCCCACTGCCACCGGGCCGACGCCCGGGCCGCCACCGCCGTGCGGAATGCAGAACGTCTTGTGCAGGTTCAGGTGGGACACGTCGCCACCGAACTGGCCCGGCGCGGCCACGCCGACCATCGCGTTCATGTTCGCGCCGTCAACGTAGACTTGCCCGCCGTGCTTGTGCACGATGTCGCAGATCTGCTGCACGCCCTGCTCGAACACGCCGTGCGTGGACGGGTAGGTGATCATGATCGCGGCCAGGTTCTTGCTGTGCTGCTCGGCCTTCCTGGCCAGATCTTCCAGATCGACGTTGCCGTTCTCGTCGCAGGCCACCACCACCACCTTCATGCCGGCCATCTGCGCCGACGCCGGGTTGGTGCCGTGCGCGGACGACGGGATCAGGCAGATATCGCGATGGCTTTCGCCACGGCTCGCGTGATAGGCATGGATGATCAGCAGGCCCGCGTACTCGCCCTGCGAGCCGGCGTTCGGCTGCAGGCTCACCGCGGCGTAGCCGGTGGCGGCGCACAGCATCGCCTCAAGCTGGTCGATCATTTCGCGATAGCCGACGGTCTGGTCGAGCGGCGCGAACGGGTGGATGTTGCTGAACTCGGGCCACGTCACCGGGATCATCTCGCTGGTGGCGTTGAGCTTCATGGTGCAGGAGCCCAGCGGGATCATCGTGCGGTCGAGCGCGAGGTCCTTGTCGGCCAGCGCGCGCAGGTAGCGCAACATCTCGTGTTCGGCGTGGTGCGTGTTGAACACCGGGTGCGTGAGGTACGCGCTCTGGCGCGCCAGCGTCGCCGGGAAGCCGTCCTGCACCGAGGCCTCGATCGTGTCGAAGTCGGGCACGGCCTTGCCGTGCGCGAAGATTTCCCACAGCGCGATCACGTCGTCGCGCGATGCGGTTTCATCGAACGAGATGCCGATGCGCGTGGCGTCGACGTGGCGCAGATTGATGCCACGTGCCGTGGCCGATGCATGGAACGCCTCGGTGTTGAAGCCGGTCTCCAGCGTCAGCGTGTCGAAGAACGTAGCGTTCAGCCGCGTGTGACCCAGCGTCTTCAGGCCGGCGGCCAGCGTGGCAGTCAGGCGATGCACGCGCTGGGCGATGCGCTTGAGGCCCTGCGGACCATGGTAGACCGCGTACATCGACGCCATCACGGCCAGCAAGACCTGCGCCGTGCAGATGTTCGACGTGGCCTTCTCGCGGCGGATGTGCTGTTCGCGCGTCTGCAGCGCCAGACGATAGGCCTTGTTGCCTTGCGCATCGATCGTCACACCGACCAGACGGCCCGGCATCGAGCGCTTGAATTCATCTTTCACGGCCATGTAGCCCGCGTGCGGGCCACCGAAGCCGAGCGGCACGCCAAAGCGCTGCGAGTTGCCCACGGTCACGTCGGCGCCCCATTCGCCCGGCGCGGCGATCAGCGTCAGCGCCAGCAGATCGGCAGCGGCCACGACGCGACCACCGGAGGCGTGCACGGCTTCGGCAATCGCGCGGTAGTCGGCCACATCGCCATTCACGCCCGGGTACTGCAGGAGCACGCCAAAGGCATGGGCCTGCGCGGCGTCAGCGGCGGGGCCGACCTTGACCTCGATGCCGAGCGGCAGGGCGCGCGTGCGAACCACTTCCAGCGTTTGCGGCAGGACGTCTTCAGCCACGTAGAACGTGTTAGATGCGTGCTTGTTCACGCGCTGCAGCAGCGTCATCGCCTCGGCGGCAGCGGTGCCTTCGTCGAGCATCGACGCGTTGGCGATATCCAGGCCGGTCAGGTCAGTGATCATCTGCTGGAAGTTCAGCATCGCTTCCAGACGACCTTGCGAGATTTCGGGCTGGTACGGCGTGTACGCGGTGTACCACGCCGGGTTCTCGAAGATGTTGCGCAGGATGACGCCCGGCGTGAGCGTGTTGTAATAGCCTTGGCCAATGAAGCTCTTGAGCACGCGGTTCTTGCCCGCCAGCGCGCGCAGGCGGCCGAGCGCGGCCTCCTCGGTCAGCGGTGCGGTGAATTCGCCCAGCGACATGCCGTCACGGCGACGGATCGCGGCGGGCACCACGGCGTCGATCAGCGCGGCGCGGCTCTCGAAACCGAGCACCTTGAGCATGTGTTGCTGTTCGGCGGAATCGGGGCCGATATGACGGGCGGCGAAGGCGTCGCGCGCCTCCAGTTCGGCCAGCGTGGGCCGGGCACCTTGGGCGGCAGCGTTCATGGGGAGCGGGGCGTTCATGGCAAGGAATCTCGTGGGGGCGCGGCGGCAGGTGGTCAGCCTGGCCGCCGCGTTTGCGGCATCGAATCAGTCGGGGTGTCGGGGCTCAGGCGCCGACGCTGGCCTTGTAAGCGTCGGCACTCATCAGGCCGTTCACGTCGTCGCTGTTGGCCGGCTTCAGCTTGAACAGCCAGGCGTCGAACGCATTGGCGTTGACCGATTCCGGCGAGGCCGAGGCGGCTTCGTTCACGGCGATCACTTCGCCAGCCACCGGGGCGTAGATGTCGGAGGCGGCCTTTACCGATTCCACCACGGCAAGCGCGTCGCCGGCGCCGACCGACTTGCCCACTTCGGGCAGTTCCAGGAAGACGATGTCGCCGAGCGCGTCCTGCGCGTGATCGGTGATGCCGATCGTCAGCGTGCCGTCGGATTCGACGCGCACCCATTCGTGCGACTCGGTGTACTTCAGGTCAGCGGGGAAATTCATTGAGGTTCTCCGGAATGCAGTGTGTTTCTTGTTTCAGGCATCCCCCTGGCTGGCCCGCCGGGGGGATGTAAGGGCGACCGTTGGTGTGAAGCCGGGCGATGCCTCAGCTCACGAGTGCCTTGCCATTGCGCACAAACGGCAGTTTAACCACAGTCGCGGTCAGTCTGCGGTCGCGAATCTCCACCTGCACCTCGGTGCCGGGGGCAATGTCGCGGGGAAGGCGGGCAAAGGCGATCGACTGCGACAGCGACGGGCTGAATGTGCCGCTGGTGATTTCGCCGTCGCCGGCCGGTGTGATGACCTTCTGGTGCGCGCGCAGCACGCCACCCTTGTCTCGCAGGATCAGGCCGGCGAAGGTCTTTTGCTGGCCGCTGGCCAGCAGTGCCGACTTGCCGATGAAGTCGCGTTCGCTTTGCAGGTCGACGGTCCACGACAGTCCCGCATCGAGCGGCGAGGTGTGGATATCCATGTCCTGGCCGTACAGGTTCATGCCGGCTTCCAGCCGCAGCGTGTCACGCGCGCCGAGTCCGGCGGGACGCACGCCCGAGGCGGACAGCTTTTCCCAGATGCCCGCGACGTTCTCCGCCGGCACAACGAGTTCGAAGCCGTCTTCGCCGGTGTAGCCGGTACGGGCCACCATCAGTTCACCCATCTCGGCGTCGTGCACCACCACCGCGTTGAACGGCTTGAGCGTGTCGGCGGGCTGGGTCGACGGGAATGCGTCGTACACCTTCTGGCGCGCGTTCGGACCCTGCACTGCAACAATCGCCAGCTTGCTCACGCCGGCCGGGGCCAGGTCGCCACGGCGCGGGGTGATCGTCACGCCGCTGCCGGTGGCCGTGTTGCGGGACTGGATCCATTCGATGTCGCCGACGGCCGTGCTGGCGTTGACCACCAGGCGGAACCGGTCCTCGGCAAAGAAGTAGACGATCAGGTCGTCGATGACGCCGCCTTTCTCGTCGAGCATGCACGAATAGAGCGCCTTGCCCGGCGTTTGCAGCTTGTCGATGTTGTTGGCCAGCAGGCCGCGCAGGAAGGCGCGCGTGTGGGTGCCGCTCAGGTCCACCACGCACATGTGGGAGACGTCGAACATGCCGGCGTCAGCGCGTACCGCGTTGTGTTCCTCGATCTGGGAGCCGTAGTTGACCGGCATGTCCCAACCGCCGAAGTCGACCATGCGGGCGCCGAGGGCGCGGTGGATGGCGTTGAGGGGCGTGGCCTGGAGCGTCATGGATATCCTTGGGGGCGCTCGGTTCGAAAACCGTGGTTCGAAAACGAAAAAAGGGTCATCCGCCGCAGCGTCCGGTCGCGCCAATGCGCTACCAGTCCGCTGCCGCGAATGACCCCTCTGTCCTCGATACCTGAGAGATTACGAAGCGTGGTGCTTCGTGCGCCCCTTCGGTGGACATGCTCACCATTGCCTTGCAATAGCGGATGTCGCTCTCCAGAGTGCGGCATGCATTGTGTGCATGTTGCATGCCGATCCAGCCAGTCCATGGTGCCTGAGAGTTTTCGGGTGATACCCCTTCGGCGGCGCAATCGCTGCGCGCTCTCCCGGCCGGATGCGCGTGAATGTACGGGACCGGTCTGCCTTTGTCAAACCTCGTGCGGCAGGCCCGGCCCCGTGCGTGGTCGCCCGTTGCGGGCGGCCCTCGCCAACCTGTCAGTGGCCGTCATCGCGCCCGGTAACAGGCCTTTGATGAGCGGCCCTGGGACAACCCTTAGTGACCCTTGGTCGTGACGTTACCGATCACGCCACCCACGGCGGCGCCGCCGAGCGTGCCCAGCGCGCTGCCTTCGGTCAGTACGGCGCCACCCACGGCACCGACGCCCGCGCCGATCGCCGTGTTGCGCTGCTTCGGCGTCATGTCGGCACAGCCGCCAAAGGCAGCAAGCGTGACACCAATCAGTGTGAGCTTCGAAATCGTGCGGAACGTAGTCATATGGCCTCCAGTGCTTTGTTGTCGACATGCGGTACTGCCACGCGCGCCAGCCATGCGGCACGCTGTGATAAGTGAGAGGCCGATGCCGTGCCCGGGTGCCCGCGGCTTACGATTGTTACGGGCTCGAAACGCTTGCCGTAGGACGGTCTCCGACACACGTGCAGGGTGCGACCAGACACGAGGCGCGTGACACGAGGCGCGTGTTAACATCGCCAGCTTTGGCGCACCGGCTCCGGTGTGCTTCATCCGCGCCTTTTCGGCCGATCCTGGCCAATCCTCATCAAAGATCACATGTCCCACGGGCTCAATTCCGCGCAATCCGAAGCCGTTCGCTATCTCGACGGGCCATGCCTCGTCCTGGCGGGTGCCGGATCGGGCAAGACGCGCGTGATCACGCAGAAGATCGCGCACCTGATCGAGGACAAGGGGTTCGAGCCGCGCCACATCGCCGCCGTCACGTTCACCAACAAGGCGGCCAAGGAGATGCAGGAGCGCATCGGCAAGCTGATGGAGGGCAAGACCACGCGCGAGGGCAAGCGGATTCCGCTCAAGCAACTCACGGTCTGCACGTTCCATTCGCTCGGCGTGCAGATCCTGCGCATGGAAGCCGAGCACCTTGGCCTGAAGCCGCAGTTCTCGATCATGGATTCCGATGACTGCTTCGGTCTGGTGCAGGAGCAGCTTGGCACCACGGACAAGAAGCTGATCCGCAGCGTGCAGGGCACGATCTCGCTGTGGAAAAACGGCATGATCGATCCGGAGACGGCACTCGCGCAGGCGAGCGATGCCGACGAGCACCAGGCCGCGATGGTGTATCGCAATTACGTGGCCACGCTGCACGCGTACCAGGCGGTGGACTTCGACGACCTGATCCGCCTGCCCGCCGAACTGTTCGCGCGCGACGAAACCGTGCAACTGAAGTGGCAGAACCGCCTGCGCTACTTCCTCGTCGACGAATACCAGGACACCAACGCGTGCCAGTACCAGTTGCTCAAGCTGCTGGCCGGTGGCTCGCATCTGCGCGCGCCGGCGTTCACCGCAGTGGGTGATGACGATCAGGCGATCTATGGCTGGCGTGGCGCCACGCTCGACAACCTGCGCCTGCTGCAGACCGATTTTCCGAGTCTGAAGGTGGTCAAGCTCGAACAGAACTACCGTTCGACCGTGCGGATTCTGGAAGCCGCCAACGCGGTGATCGCCAACAACCCGAAGCTGTTCGACAAGAAGCTGTGGTCGGAACACGGCATGGGCGATCCGATCGCGATCCACCCGATGAACGACGAGGAGCACGAGGCAGAGTCGGTGGTGTTCCGGCTGTCCGCGCACAAGTTCGAGCGGCGCGCGCAGTTCCGTGACTACGCAATCCTCTATCGCGGCAATCACCAGGCCCGGCTGTTCGAACAGATCCTGCGCCGCGAGCGCATTCCGTATGTGCTCTCCGGCGGTCAGAGCTTCTTCGACAAGGCCGAGATCAAGGACATCTGCGCGTACCTGCGCCTGATCGCCAACCCCGACGACGATCCCGCATTCATCCGCGCGATCACCACGCCGCGTCGTGGCGTGGGCAACACCACGCTTGAAGTGCTCGGCACGTTCGCGGGCCAGGCCAAGGCATCGCTGTTCGAGGCGGCCATGATGGGTGGCATCGAGGCAAAGCTGCAGCCGCGCCAGCTTGAGCCGCTGCGCACGTTCTGCGAGTCGATGGTGCGGCTGGCCGATCGTGCGAAGACGGACCCGGCCACGGTGGTGCTTGACGATCTCATGGAAGGCATCCACTACGAGGCCTACCTCTACGACACCTTCGACGAGCGGCAGGCGCAATCGCGCTGGACCAACACGCTCGAATTCCTCGACTGGCTCAAACGCAAGGGCACGCGTCCCGAGCCGGAAGGCGAGGGCGAAGCCACCGGATTCGACACCGCCGATGGTTTCGGTGATGAAGGCAAGAACCTGCTCGAGCTTACGCAGACCGTGGCGCTGATGAGCATGCTGGAAGGCCGCGAGGAAGATCCCGATGCGGTGCGACTGTCGACGCTGCACGCGTCGAAGGGGCTGGAGTATCCGCACGTGTTCCTGGTCGGCGTGGAGGAGGGCATCCTGCCTCACTCGCGCGAGGACGAGGAAATGGGCGACGAGAAGATCGAGGAGGAGCGCCGCCTGATGTATGTGGGCATCACGCGCGCGCAGCGCAGTCTGCAGATCAGCTGGTGCCGGAAGCGCAAGCGCGCCCGCGATACGTATTCGTGCGAGCCGTCGCGTTTCATCGCCGAGATGAAGCTCGAGGACAGTCCCGCCCCGAAGGACGAGACCCCGGCGATGAGCCCGAAGGATCGTCTGGCCGGGCTCAAGGCGCTGCTCGGCAAGCCTGCTGCGGGATGATTGATACAAGCCGGACAAGCTTCGCGATGACCGGCTCTCTACGATTGGAATGCGCGCTTTCGTCTCGGCGTCTGTCGCGACACACCGCGCCTACCCTTCGGTTTGCGGTGTGTGCTGGGCGCATGCGAGCCCGGCTTCTTCCCTGTTGAGCGCTCCCGGATGCGGCAGCACCGGGGGCGTTTTTTTCCGCCTCTCGCCGCTTGTGGCGTTTTGAGCACGTATCAAGTTTGATACAAAACCGGCATCGCTTGTAATGGGCAAGCTGGTACATTGGGTGCTCCATCCGGCCGCGGTTCCGCGGCCGTTCCCATCCGCAAGCTCGCCATGGACCTGTCCCCCGCTCTGCCAATCCGCCTGCTGATCGTCGACGACGACCCACAAATCCGGGCCATGCTGGCCGAATACCTCGCCACATTCGGCATGGAGGCCGAAGGTGCCGAAGGCGGCACTGCCATGCGTGCGGCGATGTCGAAGCAGGAATACGACCTCGTCATCCTGGATCTCTCGCTGCCTGGCGAGAACGGCCTGACGTTGTGCCGCGAAATCCGGGAGTCCAGCAACCTGCCTGTGATCATGCTGACCGCCCGCGCGGAACTGGCCGATCGCGTGGTGGGACTCGAGGTGGGCGCGGACGACTACGTGACCAAGCCGTTCGAGATGCGTGAGTTGGTGGCGCGCATCCATACCGTGCTGCGTCGCAGCCGTGCCGACGTGCGACGTCCGGCGCCGGCCGCGCCCGGGCATGAAGTCCGGTTCGCGGCATGGCGACTGAACACCACGCTGCGCCAACTGGTGGATGCCGAGGACACGGTGGTGCCGCTTTCCAACGCGGAATTCCGGTTGCTGCTGACGTTCATCGAGCATCCCAATCGGGTGCTCGATCGCGAGATGCTGATCAACACCGCGCGTGGACGCGATCTGGACGTGTTCGATCGCAGCATCGACCTGCTGGTGTCCCGTCTGCGCCAGAAGCTGCGTGACGATCCGCGCGACTCGGCACTGATCCGCACCGTGCGTGGCGAAGGGTACGTCTTCACGGGCACCGTGGAGCACTGACGGCATGGCCGCGCAGATGCCGCCGTCGGCGGACGATCCACCGATGGTGCGGCCCGAATTGCGTTCCAGCGCATTGGAGACACCCCGAAGGCGCTTCGATTCGATGTTCGTGCGGCTGTTCTTCGTGATGGCCGCGATCATGCTTGCCGTTCACGTGCTGGGCGTGACCGTGATCGAGGGGTTCTTCCCGCGCCCGGGTTCGGAGCGCTACATGGAACGGATGCGCCGCGCCGCCTCGGAAGCCGAGGCTGCCGGCCACCCATTGCCTGCACCACTGCCGGGCGCGTTCGCATCGCTCAGCCATCCGCACGGGCCGCCACCACCGCCCAATGATGACGATGACGACGGCGACAACGACGGGCCCCCGCTGCATCCCGACGCATTCCGCATGCAGAAAGGCGGCGTACTCATGCCGCCCGGACCACCTGGGCCATCTGGGCCACCGTCCGGTTTCCATATTCGAGGTCTCTGGCCGCCGCACCTGGGCATGTTGTTCCAGCTCGTGGCCATCCTGATTGCGTCGTGGGTTGGCGCGCGTCTGCTGGCGCGGCCCGTGCAGCAACTGGCCAGTGGCGCGAACCGGCTGGCGCAGGACGTCCACGCGCCACCGCTGGAGGAGGAGACGGGGCCAGCCGAAGCGCGCGACGCTACCCGGGCACTGAACCTGATGCAGCAGCGCATTCGCACTCAACTGGCGCAGCAATCACGCTTCCTGGCGGCGGTGTCGCACGATCTGCGCACGCCGCTGACGCGCATGAGCCTGCGCATCGAGCGCATCGAGGACAACAACGTGCGCTACCGTCTGCGCCAGGATCTGGCCGAGATGAACGGACTGATCGACGCTACGCTGTACTACCTGCGCGAGCGAGACGATGCCGCCGGCCCGCGCCAGCGCGTGGACGTGCTGGCACTGCTGCAGGCCATCGTCGACGATGCCCAGGAAATGGGCCAGGACGTGCGGCTTTCCGGCACTGCTGTGCCGCTGCTGGCGTACCCGGCCGAACTGCGCCGCGCGGTGGTCAATCTGGTGGAGAACGCGCACCGGTACGGCGGCGCCGCTCATATCGTGCTGACCGACAGCGCCGAGCGGGTGATCATCGACGTGTCCGATAACGGCCCGGGGATTCCGCCTGCGGAACTCCAGCGCGTGCTGGAGCCGTTCTATCGCGTGGAGTCGTCGCGCAGCCGTGCCACAGGTGGCGTGGGAATGGGATTGGCGATCGCCGCCGACATCGTGGCGCGGCACGGCGGGGAACTGACGCTAAGCAACCGTACCGAGGGCGGACTGCGGGTACGCATTGTGCTGCCGCGCGCCTGACGGGGCGTCGGGGCATCGATTGCCTAGGCGCGTTGGGGCACACCGCTCTTGTTGATCGGCGCCAGTTGCACGTACTGCGAACCGCGTAGTCCGCGCGTGAAGTCGAGCGTGAAATCGCCAACGTCGACGCGCGTCTGCAGCGCGCGACGTAGCTCTACCGGTCCGGGCGCCTTGGTTCCGCTGGCCGCGCGCACCAGCCACGCGGCGCCAATGTAGCCGGCCAGCGTGGCGGGCGAGGGCGGCTCGTCGAGGTACTGCTTCATGCGCGCGACATGCTCTTTCACCACACGCAGCGTCGACTCCTGCGGCCCCGGCGCGATCTGCGTCACCACCATCCCGCCCGCATAGCCGGTGCCGAGGATTTCACGCGCCGACAACGGGCTGACAGCCGACAACCCCACCAGGAATCCGTACCAGTTCTGCGCAGCCAGCGCGCGACCCAGGCTGCCGTAGGCGAGCGTGTCGCCGCCGACGATCACCGCACCCGGACGGCCCGCCGCAATGCGGCGCGCGCTCTCGTCGAAGTTGCCCGTGAGCGGCACCGTCTGTACCGACATGGCTTTCTCCAGCCGCGACAGCCAGGGCGTGCCTGCAGCGAGCGTGCCCGCCGCGAAATCGGGAGAGACCGCCAGTGTTACCGCGGTCAGTCCGAAGCCGCGTAGCTGACGTACTGCTGCGTCGAGTTCGGATTGATAGTCGGCGCGCGTGAACCAGACGTTCTCGGCATTCAGCGAGAGCCCCGACAGCGGTGCCACGATCTGCACGCCACGGCGCGACAGTTCGGTGGAAGCCGCGAGCGCGGGCAGCAATGCATCGCCGGGCCCGAACAGCACTTCGGCATGTTCGCTGTCGGCCAGTGCCACTGCCTGGGCCGTGGCGCCACGCGGATTCGTATCGGCATCGCGTGCGACGTGGACGATACGCAGGCTGCCGTTGGACGCGTTGTACGCGTCGAACAGCACCTTCGCGCCGGCCAGGTAGTCGCGCGAAAGATCGGCCTGCGGGCCGGTGCGATCGACCAGTTGGCCGACGACAAGCTGGCGGCGCGCGCCCGATGGCGCAGGCTGCGCGAATGCGGTTTGCGGCGCGATTCCAGCCAGTGATGACAACGCGCCGAGCGAACCCAGTGCGCCCAGTGCGCCGAGTGAGCGCCGACGCCCTGCAGACGCGGGCACGCATGACGATATCGACTGCGGTGGGGCTTGGCGCATGGCAGTGGTTCGGAAGCGGTGTGAGCGAAAAAAGGACGCCGCGCAGCACAGGGCTGCGAGACCGGGCCGAGACTATCGGCGCTTCATGACGCTCCCGTGACCTGCACGCGACTTGGCTCCCCACGTCGGCGGGGCTGGCGGGCGCACGCATGACGTGGCCTTGATGCTTATCAAGATGGCGCTCCCGGGCGAGGCATAGGATCGGACGTACTTCCGCCTAGAAAGCACCACAATCATGTCCGCCCCCATGTCCGACACCCCCGATACCGCTATTCCTTCCGGCCTCGCATCCCCGTCTACCGCCTTCGACCGCACCGCACTCGCCGACTTCCGCGAACTTGCCGGCCGCATCGATGGCAACGGCCCGCGCTACACGTCGTATCCCACCGCCGACCGCTTTCACGGTGAAGTCGGAGACGCCGCCTACCGGCGCGCCCTGGATGCCTGCCGCGCGAATGCACCGGCACCGCTTTCGCTGTACGTCCACATCCCGTTCTGCGAGAACATCTGCTACTACTGCGGCTGCAACAAGATCATCACCAAGGATCACACCCGCAGCGCGCGTTACGTCGACTATCTGGCACGCGAAATGGCCATGGCCGCCGAGCAGCTTGGCGAGCGCCGCGCGGTCATGCAGTCGCATTGGGGTGGCGGCACGCCGACCTTCCTCGATCCCGTTGAAATGCGCCACGTGATGTCGGCGTTGCATAAGCATTTCGAGCTGCTGCCTGAGGGAGAGCACGCGATCGAGATCGACCCGCGCCGCGTGGGCGACGATCGCATGGAACTGCTCGGCGAACTTGGCTTCAACCGAATCAGCCTCGGCGTGCAGGACTTCGATCCCGAAGTGCAGCAGGCCATCCACCGGGTGCAGTCGTACGAGGAAACCAACGGCGTGGTGCGGGCCGCGCGACGCCTCGGGTTTCGTTCGATCAGCATGGACCTGATCTACGGACTGCCGCACCAGACCACGCAACGCTTCTCGGCAACCATCGACCGCGTGCTGGAAATGCGCCCGGACCGCCTGTCGGTCTACAGTTACGCGCATCTCCCGCATGTGTTCAAACCGCAACGCCGCATCGATCCCGCCGCATTGCCACCTGCCGCGGAAAAACTCGACATCCTCGTATCGACGATCGAGCGCCTGACCGCTGCTGGCTATGTCTATATCGGCATGGACCATTTCGCGTTGCCGAATGACGATCTGGCCATCGCCCAGCGCGAAGGTCGGCTGCAACGCAATTTCCAGGGCTATGCCACCCACGCGGGCTACGACCAGCTTGGCTTCGGCGTCTCGGCGATCGGCGCTGTGGCGGGCCACTACGCGCAGAACGCGCGCACCACGGACGAGTACTACGCCGCGCTCGACAAAGGCCAACTGCCGATCGTGCGCGGGTTCGAGACCTCGGAAGACGACCGCCTGCGCAAGTTCATCATCGGCGAACTGATGTGCAACGGCACGCTCGATATTCCTGCCGTGGAAGCCGCGTACAGCATCAATTTCGCGCAGAAATTCGCCGCCGAACTGGTCGACCTCGACAAGCTGTCCCTGGACCATCTGCTTCGGCGCACGCGGAACCGGATCGAGATCACGCCGCTGGGTCGACTGCTGGTGCGTCGCATCGCGATGGTGTTCGACCACTATCTGCGTGAAGACGCGTTGCGTCCCAAGCCGGCAGCGCCGGCGGCCAACGACGCGAAGGTCATCCCGCTGGTGCGCTACTCACGCGTCGTTTAAAGAAATTTTGATGCTCAGCAAATGAGCCAATAAAAAAAGCCCGCGAGATATTCGCGGGCTTTTTTTGTGGAGCCGGGGTGACTTCCGGGGTTGCCCCCGGCGTCACTGTCATTCGCTCTTACTTGCCGGCCTCTGCCATGTAGTTCGAAGCGGCGATCACGTCGGCGTCCGGACCGGCATAGCCACCCTTCGGCGGCATCACGCCCTTGCCCTTCAGCGCGTAATTGTGGACTGCGTCCATGCCTTCCTTCAGGCGCGGTGCCCAAGCGGCCTTGTCGCCGAACTTCGGCGCGCCGGCCACACCAGAGGCGTGGCAAGCCGCGCAGACTTGTTCATAGACCTTCTTGCCCGTTTCAGCCGAAGCGGCGGCCGGTGCAGCAGCGGCAGCAGCAGGGGCTGGAGCCGCGGCGGCGGCAGGCGCTGCAGCAGCAGGGGCGGCGGCGGGTGCGTCGGCTGCCGGGGCGGCGGCCTGGGCCGGTGCGCCAGCGGCTGGGGCTGCCGGCTCAGGGAACTTGGCGCCACCGGCGTCGGCCATGTACACCACGGCACGGGCCAGTTCGTAGTCGCTCAGGTCGTCCGGGGTGGTGCCGGCACGAGCAGGCATCGCGTTCTTGCCGTTGAGCACCGACTTCATCAGGCCGTCGAAGCCCTGGCCGATGCGGGCCGCCCAGTCACCCGCCACGCCGTACTTCGGCGCGCCAGCGGCACCGCTGGCATGGCAGGCTGCGCAGACGGCCTTGTAGACCTCTTCGCCGGTCTTCAGGACGCGCGGTGCGTTGGGGTCCTTGATTTCGAGCGAGGCTACGGGCTTGATCCGGTCGTTGATTGCCTCGGCAGACTGTGTTGAGCCGGCGCCTTCGCGGGTGCCGTGTCCGACAAAGTTGACCAGCAGGATGATGACGAGGATCGGGATCAGGAACGCTGCGATCACGACGACGATCAGCTGCTTGGGGGTCTTGATTGGCGACTCGTGGTGGTCGTTTTCTTGGTGGACGTCACTCATACAGAACTCTCGATTTTGCGGGAAACCTATTGCACAGCACGTTGGGGGCGGCTTGCTTTGTCTGGCCCTCGGAGACGCTATCCGGACGACTCTGGCGTCGCAGCGCGGCTTCAACTGCCCACGTCCACGCGCCTGGCCGTTTCGGCCTGGCCTCGTCTGGATAGCGTCCCTGTTTTCGGGGATGAATCTGTCGTTTTTGCGTCCGGGTTGTCTCAGGTCCCGGGTACGTCTCTCTGGCGACGCAAATAGGAGCCGATTATAGACGCAAGACATGGCCTCCGGGGGCCAAAAGCGGCGGCTGGGAGACCCGTGGAGACCCGTAATCGCACTAACCGGCGCAACCCGCATGGACGGGCCGGGTCAAACGGAGTATCCTATGCGACTTTCCGACGGCGGCACTCGCCCGTTGTCAGCAAAGCCCACATCGCGCCCGTAGCTCAATGGATAGAGTACTGCCCTCCGAAGGCAGGGGTTGCTGGTTCGATCCCAGCCGGGCGCGCCAAATTTTCCTTTAAAGACATGGGCTTATATCGCGAGTCAAATTTGACTTGCTCGTCCGTACGGAAACTGTACGGAAAATGCTCATGCCTCCAAGTAGCCGTTGCACGTCGCGACTGCGCCCGTGCAACCCGTTGCAAAATCTAAGCAGAAGTCTCCACTTTTTATGCCTTGCCACTGAGTGATGCTTGGTCAATCTCCACGAATTCGTGTACGGGTCAGGTCTCCCGCTGCTCCCGACGAAAGAGAGGCTTATAAGCGGGCGATTCAGGAAATTGCCGCCCTGGTTTTTCCGATGGTCGGGACCTGGCGAGATGCGAGACGCTTCGGCAAAGAAATGGTCGACGCTATGTATCGTGTGCGAGGCACTATTGCTGTCTCGTCCAATGTGGGCGATCGCTACGTACGTCTCCATCAAGCTATTCAGAAGTTGGTCACGCGAATTGACGCGCTTCGACAGGATGTTCCAGCCAACCACCGGTTCTTCGATCGCGATCTTTCAGCACTCAAGACTGCACTCGGTGCGTTCGCGCCTCCAACAGTTCCCAACTCGCGCTGCAAGGCCAGGTTCGTTGCGGGTAACCAAGAGTTCGCACTGGAGACCATACCTAGGGGGCCGGCCACCGTCGAAAAAGTGCGATTGGTAAATGCGGCGCTTGCTGTTTGGATAGCCTACATCGCCGAGCCACCAGCGGCCCGGAAGGGCAGTCTATTTAGTCGGGTACTGGCGATAGCCTGTAAGCAGGCGGCCGTTGCTCTTCCCGGTCGAGTCGTTGTCGCGCAGCAGGTCGCGATTTTTAAGGAAAGAGGAGTGCGTCCAGCAGGGCACGAGGCGGTACGCATTTGGGTGAAAAGCACTTCGCAAGCGTAGCGCCAAGCCAATGCCGCCGAGACGACAATGCACCTGTCTGATCTCGGAGAGCACTGAATGGAACACCAAACTAACGCGGTTGCGCTGCACCGCTTGCCATACGTATGCCAACTGACCGGACTTCGCAAAAGCACCATCTACTCGATGATGCGCAATGGAGAATTTCCCCGGCCAGTGCAGATCGGTCGTCGCGCAGTCGCATGGCGACAGGGCGATCTTGACGCGTGGATTTGTACTCGCCGCCCTGCCGCTCTCCCTGCTGCGAACGCCCTGGGCCGCCGACTAGCGCGCAATGGCGCTGTGTCGACTGAGAATCAGTAGATTGTAGGGCTCGTGACTATGGCCAAGATCGTCAGTCGCATTCTTGCTCACCCTCAACCCGATCCCGTTGAGACCGGTGAAGCGGAGGCATCTAGCCACGTGTTGCCACTTGACTACCGTCGGTGGCGGCGCAGGGCAGTGGCGCGGCGGACGAGTCTGCTGAACGTGCTGCGCGTGTTCACCCCTGCAACGGGTCCCTTACGCACGCGCTCGCTTGTGGAAAACGTCGGGCGATACCTTGCCTCGAAGGATATGCGACTCCTGGCGTTACGTCGTGCGATGTCGCGCGATTCTGGTGAGAACCCGGAGTGGGAGGACGCGTTTTACGCGCGCTGGCTCGAATACCGTGACGGAGCGCGCAGCATGGACGAACTGAACCCGTTCAAACCATTGCGAGAGCCATGCCTCGTGTACGACGAACGCAAGCGCAGCGGCGGCAAGCGTCGGCTGTGGAAATTCGGCACATGCATGACAGCGCGGCAGTTGCTTGTCTCGGAAGCACTGAAGGCTATCTACGCGCGACGCGTTTGGTCGCAGATGATCTTTAGCGGTGGGCTGCCGGTCGGCGTTGCCGATATCAAAGAAGCGCTCAGGAACCCCGATCTGACGCACTACGCCATCGTGGACGTCGCGGCGTTCTTCGATAACGTGGACTTACAGGGGGCCACCCAACTCCTTCCTCTCGACCGGAAGGTGCTGGAAAACACCCTGTGCGTGTCTCCCCCTAGCGATGCGAGGGTGGGCATGAATCGCTATGCGCGTGTATGCGTGAGCGAGGTGCTGGATGTAAATGGCCGGCTGGCGTTGCCGCAAGGAGCGGCGTCATCTCCTCAGATTGCTTACGGGCTTCTCGACCAAGCCCTTCCCGTGAGATGTTTGGAACATTCGTTTCCCTATGCGGATGATCTCCTATTCCTGGGTAAGTCGGAAGTGGATGTGGCTGCCAAAGTCTCCCTTTACGAGGAGAACCTCGTAGGGCACCCAGCCGGTCCATTGCATCTGCGTCGAGTCAGCGATGGCCAGATCATGGAGAACGGTAGCTTTGAGTTCGTCGGACTCATGTTCGATGTCCAGGACAGCGATAGGGACGGTCTTCGTACAGTCCGCGTCGAGGTACCAATGAGAAAGCGCCTTGAGTTTAGGGATCGCCTCCAAGAATCAGTGGCAAGGGATGTTGCCAAAGAAGATAGCTTGTTTTCCCGGACGCGCGAATACTTGGCGGGCTTCCTGTCGGGTGTGCCAACGGATGACCACGAGGACCTCGTCAAGACTGCCTGTGAAATCGCTCAGGCCAATGGTCTTCAGGCGTCACCGCTGATATCTGCGGCTGCTCGCTTCCTCACTGACAGTGAGATCGGGCGTCTGTCTGCACGTTTCGTAGTGAGGCAGCCAAGTTAGCTCCGCTGTACGACAAGGCTGACCTCGTCTGGCTCGTGCTCCGAGCGGTAGGGTTGGCCGTCTATTCCCCGCGTAACCGACTTGCTAGGTCCGGGTCTAACAGTGCCATTGGCGTCGTGCCCAGCGCTGCCGCGAGCTTGCCGATGTTGTCGATCGAGATGTTTCGTTGCTCTCGCTCCACCGAACTGACATAGGTTCGACTCAGGCCGGCCAACTCGGCCAACTCCTCCTGGGATATTTCCTTTGCGCGACGCAGCGCCCGCACGTTGCGCGCAAAAAGCTCCCTTGTCGTCGGTTCGGCATGCCGTTTGGTCATGCCGAGAGGATCGCTGCCTGAAATGTTGCGGTCTACGCACTATGTAGTTAATCTTGATAACTTTGGGATTCATTTGTGCGGAAATATGCTTCTACCTGACGGCTTTGGGAGGCAGGGTCAACGGCGATCGCCTCCCCTTAGTCCTTGCCAACCTTGAAACCGGTTGCACGTGGACGCGGGAGAAGCCAGCAGTTTGATAACTCAATGGTGATTGGAGGACATTGCATGAAGAAAACTCTGCTGGCAGCCATGAGCGCTTGCACGCTGCTCTATTCCTGCGTAGCCGCCGCGCAGAACAAGCCAAGCCCGGAGCTGGAGTACATCAATACGCTCAGTTCGATTGCGCACCACTGCAACTTCTTGGCAGGGTTAGCACGCAGCGCTTACAGACTCTCGACCGACTTCGGGAATCAGAAGGCGCAGGAGGTGATTGCCTGCTCCAATGAGGGCACCGAAAAGGGGAAGGCGGCCTTCAAGGCAGCGATGGCTTCACAGCATCCGTCTGCGATTCGTGATGGGATCAAAAAGGTCTACTCGCGCTGGCAGACCTATATGGACAGCATCGACGCGACCGCACCGGCCGATGCTGCGGCCGAGCGCGCATTCAGCGACGCAGCAAATGACCTGAAGCTGGATATCGAAAATCCTTGATTGGGTATCGCTCGCGGACTATGTCGCACCGGCTGTGGTCACTCGCAGCCCAAAACAACACGAGACCATCATGACCTACATTGCAGGCTTCCCAAAGCGGCTATGCGCAGCCGCTATCATTTCCTTCCTGCTTGGCGCATGCGCTCCTCTTCCGCCTATCGACGTGTCGCAGTCGGCTAGCCTGGTGCGCACATCCATCAGCGACAGCAAGAAATCTGTGGTCTCGTCCATCGAAGTGAAAAACGACGCACCACCGCCCGTACCTGCTGAGAACACCACGTTCAGCGCCAGCTATATGCCGATCGGATCGAACACTGCGGAGACTGTCGCCGCAGACATCAAGGCCTACTTCGACGGTGCAACGACACGTGGGACCGAAGACGCGCAGCGGGTAATTGCCCGCATAGAGATAGCGGATGCCTACTGGGTGCTGAAGGCCGCTGCAAAGGTTCCCATTGTCGGGATTTTTTCTCTTGGCGGAGACCGCGAGTTCTTTATGAATGTGCGGGTCAGCTTCGAGGTGGAGGAGCGCGGCAAGGTGGTGCGGACATTCGCCGTCAACGAGAGGTTCTCGATTCCGGACGGAAAAGCCGACACGCAGGATGACATCGCCCGGTCGTATCAGAAGCTGGTGGCCAAGTACCGAGAGCACTTCTTCGCGAGTCTCGACCGTACTTTCACCACGCGGTACTTGAACTGACGGGAGTGGTAACCCTGGTACGGCGATCGTGAGGGCTTGGGCATCGGTTCCCGTTGGTGCCCAGTCTTCAGTCGCTAGGCCGCCGACGGGCGCAACGCTCGCTGACGCGGACATGGCAGTCATTGACAACGAATTGCACCAGGGCAGTCAATTTCGCCACCGATTTTGAAACCGGTTGCATCAACCATAGGATGGGGGAGCAAACTTGAACGCGTTTACACAGGCGCCTGCTGAGAATTCCATCGACAGCGATCAATCTGGCAATTCTGCTGACAGTGGTTGTCAAGGCGGGTGTCGCAGTGACATCGTCCCGCAGGTGTACCGCTTTCAGTTCGTCATGCTTGCTTTCGACCGTCCACAGACGGTGCGCCACCTCCCTCAATGGCGCTGGCCGCTCTTGGGGCCGTATAACGGCTACTGCGGGGCGGCACGTATCCGGGGCTGGCAGCTACTCCGCTTCTATCAGGCCAACGGCTGGCTCACGTACATTGATGTGTGCTCGGTGACCGGCACTGCCGGCCGCACCCAGCTTCATAATGAGGACTATGCTCGACCATGGGACGCCTATCCCGTCTCCAAGCGGGCGCATGCGTTGATCCACACACGAGCACGCTGTCCGAATGCATGGGCCGACTTTCTTCGCGATGAGGCATTGCCAAATACTTGGGCTACAACCCTGTCGCAGGAGCGCGACGGTGCAAGCCGCGCTTGCTCGATTGCCGATCTGCTCGAACATTCACCGCATCCTGATTGGGTGGTCGTGCCCGAACAAGAATTCGAGTCGCGCTAACTCGCGCAACCATACCTAGAGTGCCATCATTGCTTCACTGCAGACCTAGTCCAGCGCTTCGGCTAGCCCGAGTGGCACGCGAACGCAATTCGTGTCGGCCAGCACAAATTCAATCAGTTTCAGAACCGCCTCTGCCCTCGAGTGCTGCGAAGCTTGACGCTGGGCTTCGTCGCGAATGGATCGGATCGTCGAGACTACCTTAGATCGATCGCCAAACGCGCACCACCGCAGGATGTGGAGGCTCGCAGTCGGCCAATCCTGGACCGGACGCATTGCGGTCTGCAGCAGCAGAGAAAACAGTGGAGAAGGTACACTTTGAACTCTGGCGAAGAGTCCGTGCGAGGCATCCCAGAAGCACTTCCCGACCGCTACTGCCTCCTCAGTAATGACTCCCATGCCAGCACTCTTCGCCGCCCAAAATAAGAGCCTATGCATCCTATGGGTGGCATTCTTGGTCGTACGTCGCCCGCCTCCGTATGTGGTCGAAGCAAATTCCTTTGCGGCTACGAACGCAAGTGCGAGCGCGATGCCGGCAAATCCGGACGGCTGCATTATGGGATGGCGGCGGAGTTCCAGGGTGAGCATCACAAATGCGAACTGGTCCGCCACCAACTCTTCGACTAGATATTCTTCTTCTGGAACAAGCCAAGACGGTCTACTCGTGTCCCCCTCGGCAGACCTCATTACATGGCCGAGTTCGTGATAGTAGAGGAATCGAACTCCCGTGGTCACTGCTCCGCCAAACGCCACGTCAGCCGCTCGAGCGTCCAAATAGCCCGTGTCATGGATCATGCCAAGCGTACGCTCGAACTCGCGCGCCGCTGTATCCATCCGCCTTCCGTCGAGAAGCGTCGTGGCTTGTGGGTCCGACGATAACGGCGAAACGAACGGGTAACCAAGCATCTCAAGGAGAACCCGAAGAAAGCCCGGCGTTGAGATTGGCATCATGATTGTCGCGGCTGTTCCGCCGATATCCGCGAGCCCCAGATGTGATCCCTTATCCAACAGGCCTGCGCTTGCTTCCCTCACCTGTTGCGGCCAGTCCCATTCAGTCACAGCCTCGTGCAATGAATAGAGCCAGTCCTCGCGGTCCTTCGCGCTTTGTGCAGCCCACAAGGGCAGTGGCCCGCCGCGCCTCTGGAGTTCGCTCAGAATAGCCGACGAGACGCCGAATGCTTCCTGATACGATGATAAGACCGATGAACTTGCAGGCAGCGACATGTTCATAGCGGATTCTCTTCTGCATTCGCAGCCGCAATCTCATTCATGAAGGCCTCTGCCTTCACCTCGTCTACCTCTGCGGGATCGGATTGCGCTTCGCCGTGCGCTGATTGAAGCCGTTGGGGGATCGCCTCTGGCTTCCCAAGCCACGTGCTTCGCACCCTGAAGAGCGACATAGTGATTGGGCCATTTTTTCCAACGAATTGCACTATGTCGGTTCCGCTGATCTGCAGGTTTGCGTTGCCCTCCAGGTGACCGGCGATGAGCGCGTCTAGGACATCCCGACTCTTCGCCCGTATTTCGACCTGTCCCCCAGTCTTGCCGCAAACAATCACCAAAAAGCGCTCTGCGGTTTGAACCTCACTTACGATCGACCAGTGCTTCTGCCATTCTTTGTCATAGAGGACCAAATGTTGCGCAATTGCATGGAGGCGCCTGAGGGATCGCGTTTCACACGCCTGTGCCCGCAGGAACACCGAGTTGCCCTTGCTGAACCGAATCGACAATCCCAGAGTCCCGACTGATCCATCATGACTTAACGAGGCGCCACCGTTACAGACTTCGCTGCTTCCACGGCACATCAATTCCAGGTGCGCTGTCGACTCGTCGCGAAGTCCTGGGCTAACTTCTGGCAGCCGATCCCAAATGCTGCCCAAGCGCTGCCATTGCTTGTTTCGGATTTCGCCGTAATCCCCCAATGCTGTCGCCGCGCCGGGCTCCCATACTGGAATCTGGCGTAGGTCACTGCTGACTGCCGTCATGTAAGTTAGATAGCTAGACATGCTCGCGCCTCCAATGCCGCAGCCAGAGCCCAGCGGTGTCCCGTGTAACGGAAAATGCTTTGCCGACGGACCCGGTGGCCCGACGAACGTCGTTCCCCCGTATGAAAGGTGGACTTCCCATATTGGCGGAACCCGCCGGCAGCAAACGGGACATGAATATCAGGGCGACGATTTCGGTCCAGAAATTCGACGCAGTTACGCTCCGCGCCTCGAGATGATCGATAGGACTTTCAGAATTGATCTGTACGTAGTCGCACAGACAAGCGAACACCGTCGTAATAGGGCGACAATCCGGATGCCCAGCCACCCCTGCGAACGATCCTCAACGATCAAGTCCACCCAGCCGCGATGCGATGACGAACGATTGGCCGACTCGCCGAACTTCGAAGGGCTGTAGCGGGTCGATTGCGGCTAAATGCAGCGGCGTCCAATAATGGTCGGTTTTGGACATCCTCACACCACGTGTCCAAATACCTGCTTGACGTACTTCCACACGCGGTTAATCTTTGGCCATCGTTTTTGGACATCGAGGAGAGAGCGTGAGTCGAGTCTTTGCGTACTGTCGGGTATCAACCTTCGAGCAAACTACCAGCAACCAGATTCATGAAATTCAGGCCGCCGGCTTCAACATGGAGCCGCGCCGCGTTTTTGCTGAGTGCGTCTCTGGCTCCGTCGCGGCAAAGCAGCGCCCCGGCTTCGCCAAATTACGCGATCGGCTGGAAGAGGGCGACATACTGATCGTTACCAAACTCGATAGACTCGGGCGCAACGCGATGGATGTGCGCGCTACCGTCGAGGAACTGTCGCAAGCGGGGGTTCGTGTCCATTGCCTAGCGCTCGGCGGAGCAGATTTGACTAGTCCCTCTGGGAAAATGACCATGTCTGTACTCGCGGCGGTTGCTGAGTTCGAGCGCGACCTCCTGCTGGAGCGCACGGCCGCCGGCCTCGCTCGTGCACGGAATGCAGGCAAGGTACTGGGGCGGCCTCGTGCGCTCAATGATCGGCAGGAAGCCCTTGCGCGCGAACGGCTTGCGCAGGGCTTGTCCATATCGGCCATCGCCAGTGAACTCGGCACTAGCCGCCAGACTGTCATGCGTCTGCGAGCGCGAGCCAGTTCGAATGTCGCGAGTTGATGTAGGTGGGTCAGGATTCAACTCAACATCCCGCCCAAATTTGCAACCGGTTGCACGCCGCATGAAGAGGGCGGTGTTCGTCGAACTTATAGCCTTCGATTGGAAGCTGCTATAACCGCTTGAACAACCTCGAAGATGTCGCATGCAGCCTTCCCCGTGAGAATGACGCCCATCTCCATTGAATGCTCAAGCGATGCTTCGGTAACGTTCGATGAGCCCACGTATGCCGTCTCCTGGTCGCAAGACACAACCTTGGCGTGGAATGTCTCCCGTCCGGCGCCATCCATTCGGGCCAAGGAGTAGTTGTAGACCTTGACGTCGTTCTCCCTCAACCAGGACTCAATAGCGTCGTACCCCTTCGGATAGTCTTTGCGCAGCGGCGCCTCCAGACTTCGGAGTACGAGGACGCGCTCCACGCCTGGCCGTGTGTAAGAGAATAGCTCCCGCAACCAGTTGGCCCCCTTCTGATCGAAGAACGGCGTCATCACGACGACACGCTTTTGCGCCGCTTGCACGATGCCGTGAAAAGCGTGCTCCGTCGGTTCAAGGTCAGCTGTACGCCAGCCGAGCGCAGCCAAGCGCTGCTCAAGGATGCTGGGTCTAGGTGGCTTGGTGAGAACGACTTGGACCTCAGTCTGGTCGCAATGCACGGTCGCGGCGTAGTGTTCTATGCAGTTCAGCGCGAAGGCCAGCCTTCCGAAGCGACCGTGGCAGTTTCCCTTAGGCTTGTAGCCGGGCTGCGCGGGCTCCACGAGTCCGATCTCGCCGGCGATCCGAAGCACTTGCGCAGCCGCTCCTTCCTCGGTTACGCCCAACTGCGCTAAATCCACCAAAGACCGCACGGTTTGCACGGAGGTTGGTGGCAGTTGTGCCCAGGCATCGAACAACGCCGCGGCCAGCCCTGCATGTCGGGCAAGTGCGCCGAGCACTAGCTGTTCGAAGGCCGTGAGTTTCGACGACATGGTGCCCGGCTATTTCGAGATGAAATCCAGGTAGCCGCGAATTGACCCCTCACGCGTATCGAATCGAGGCCGCCCGCCCACGGACCGAAGAACGGACCGAGACAGGAGTTTGTTGCCAGCTACGCACGAAGTCTCGGGCACCATGATGCAGTCCGGGCAAGCTCCACCTCGATGGGTGCACAGTGAGCCTGTGCCACAGAGCGTGGCCTTGGCTCCAAGCATTGCCGACAGCATAGAGTTGCCCGAATTGCGCCACAGAGCCGAAAGATTTCCCAAGTCCATGGTGGTCCCGTTTCGGTAAACCACAAAGGACAGGTCTGCTGGAAAAATATACTCTCCCAACGAGCCGAGGTCTAACCCCGAGTATTCGCTCACGTATTTCATCAGCAGGTGAGCATAGCTATGGAGGAGCGTATAGACATAGAAATAGGCTGGTGGGGAATCTGTCTCCGGGAGACCATCGAGGAATGGCCCCATTGAACGCGCTACGCTCAGGATGCCAGCTCCGAGCCTCTCGCCTTCCTTCAGCGCGAACATGTCCGGGCAATTTAGGTTTTGGAGCCACTGCAGCACAACTTCTTCTTTCAGTCGAACGTACAACGCTTCGTTGCCCTGTTGGACCACATAGATGGGGTACTTGCTCGCGTCGTTGTGCCGCACAGGGGGAAAGAGGCGCAATCGGACAGGCATGTCCATGCCTCTTTTATCGCGAAGGACTGGCGTCGAGTCCATTCGCGAGTAGCCAAAGCTGAAGCGGCACAAGTCGAACTCCCGGATAAGCCCCATGTCCGCAATGCCTAATTGGTCGAACAGTCCCTTCGTCTCAATCTGAACGGCTTCTGTTTTGTCATTGTCATCTGGGGACAGATCTTCATCTAGTCGCGCGAAAGAGACGTACGGCTTCTTTCCGTTGACGCGAGTTTCCACGTCCAGCCTCGTGTTCTTAAGCGCGGCGTGCTCAATGGCTAGCCGCACGGGATCGTACTTCGAGGCAAACATATTCTGCCTCTCTTTGACAAGAGAACTCACCGAGAAGGGCAGCTCAACTTTGGGCAGCAGAATCTCCCTGTCGCGCAGGTCTTTGATGACAGCCTCCCGAGCAATGATGGCTGTGTCCACGAAACTCTGGAGCAACGTCTTCATAGCCTCCGGCACCGAGTCAATCTCAAGCTGCTCTCTAGCTTGGGTGATGGTAGCAACCGCACTGAGATAGTTCGCCAATTCCTTAGCGCACTCTGGATTGCCCTCGCACGCCTTCCGAACATCCTCTTCGGTGATGGGCTGCACGGCAAAGCCATACGTGCTCGCAATGAAGTCCTTCAGCTCCTCTTCACGGCCGGGCCTGAGCCTTGTCAAAAGCTGCTGATTGCCGTCTTTGAAGTCAATGAAGAGGTCCGACTTGACGTAATAGGCGCTGGACGCCCGGTACGGGGCTGCTTGCATGCGGACCTCCGTCAGCCGCCGCGCATCGTTCAGGTTTCCAAGCATCCGCAGGGTATCTTCGTCGTTTTGAAGCCACTTTTGGGACAGTGGCTTATCACAAACAGCACAGGCGAAGAACCAGTCTCCGATTGCCGGTGAGCGACGGTTAATCCGGAACTTTTGGCTACCGCAGATGCAGCTGTCGCGTCGCTTGACAGCTTTAGCTTCCTTGTCGCTCCACTGCCATTGACCGGGGAACGGGTGCTCCCAATTGCCTGACCAGTGGACGAAGATGACGTCAAGCTGCTCCCAATCGCAGTTCCCAGCTTTCTTGGGATCTTGGCAATGGTCCGGGGCCAAGTAGGGCAGATCCTTGTCGAGTGCGCTCAGGTCATCGTAGTCCCGGAAAAGGCCGCATGTCCGGCAAACAAAAGCCAGCGGCGCCGGCGTGTATTCCATGTGTGATGGGCGGCATAGATAGAAGCGATCCACACCAGGAAGCAAAAAATTCGCACGCTCGGCATCAAGCAGCGCCGCCTCGACGCACTGGACAGGTAACACCTGTGGCTGCTTGACGTCATTGGCTCTAGCGCCCATTGCGGTTTCGAACCAAGCACGGCCGAGCTCGTTCATGCGCTCGTAAATTAGCGAAATTGTGGAGTCCGAGAGCTGGATGTATTCGCCCGCTGATGACCGGGAAATGCATGCCCCCAATCCGCCCTCAAATGTGAAGAAGCTCTCCGGCGCGTAGGAGGTCGCGAGCTGATTGCGCGATCGGCTCATAACCTTCGCCTTTGGGTCCTTCCTCTCCGTCGAGGACGTGGCATTGCTTTTGGCTGAGGTCTTCTTTTTTTCCATGGTGGTGTTCTCCTCAGCTCTTTGCTTCGGTTTCAGGGTCCGTGACGTCAATGTCTGCTCCAGACCCTTTACGGATGAAGGTCATCGCACGAGCAGTTGCTCCCGGGGCAACCCTCTTTGATGCTGCATCAATGCCCGACTCCCTGATGAAGCCGGGCTGGTCCACATCTCGTAGGGACGTCATCGGACGGAGCCTGGCGTCACGCATCTCGAAGAATTTAACCAGCCGCGTGGAATTGACATACTTGTCGACATCCAAGTCCTGCCGGTAGTGGTTGAGCTGCCCTTTGAGAAGAGCCTTGTAGTATTTTTTGCCCTCCGGCGAGGGCATAAATTGCAGGCCAAGGGCCTTCTCCATGAAAGCCTCTGTTGCTTTCACATTCACGGGAGACGACATGTACGCTCTAGCGTCGGCAGCCATGGAGCAGGTCGGAACATATCGCTTGGCGGGGTCGTTGGCTGCGCACAGCGCCTCAATCACGTTTATGCCGCAGACATACTCCTGGAAGAAGCTTGGCATGACGCGTACGAGAGCCTTCTCGGCCCAACGGTCTACAGCGGCCGGAAGAATCATTCGCTCCAGGAAACGGTGGAAAATGTCGTGTATCTCAAGGACGAATCGATCCCGATAGCGCTGAGGAACTGGTACCAGAAGAGAAAAGCCAACGTGGGTTCGGCCCACCCGGGAAGAGGCTTGAATGTACTCCGCAATGTCCGACGGAAGGCCAGCAAAAAACATGGCGTTGAACTCTTCGACGTCCACGCCGTGCGAGATCGCAGAGGTCGCGATGACGGATCGCAAGGTGTCGTTGAGATCCGGAAATTCTTTGTTGACACCAACCCGCGTTTCCGCTCGGCGAACAACCTCTTGAATGTCAGCCGCTGATACGGCTCCCGATATGAGCTCGGATGCTAGCACCTGGCCTTCGATGCCAGCTGCCTCATGCAGTTTCTCGAATTGCGTCTTCTCGGTGTCAATGACCTGATCGCCGCCCTTTTTATTCGTGACATAAGTCAGCGCGATACGGTGCAGGTCCACTAGCGTCAGCAATACGGCAGGGTCCGCGGTTTCCAACAGCCGGGTGAACTGCGTCTGCAGCGGGCCAGGGGACACCCAACGGACAAGTTCTTCTCGGGCCGAGTCTTGGCGTGCCACATCTTCGCTCTTTAACCGCTCGTATAGGCTTGTGATCGCGAGATGGTAGTGCCCCAAGACGGAGGCCATTGCCACGGTGTGTCGGTGGCCATTCGTAAGGATGGAGCCGTAGACGCGAGCCCATCGACTTCGCAGTTCAGTCTCAGACTCTGAAATCGAAGCACGATCCTGGTCATTGAGCGTATCGTCAGGCTGCTTTGGTGCCGCGTAGAAAGAGCTGTAGAGGTCCGGCCCAGGATAGGGAAACCGGACGGTGTTTTGCCTTTGGTAGATGTTGCGCATCTGCCTTTGGGGCTCGCTCACTGTGGCGGAGGCTGCAATGACCTTGATCCGGCGACGCTCGTTGGAGTCAGGCTCGTACGCCAACTCACCTTTATACAGATGTGCAAGCTGGTCGAAACCGGCCTCAAGGGCAGACTCGAAGAGACCCGAGAATGTGCCGAGCGATTCGTCCAGCAGGTGTGCTTCATCCTGGATTAGCAGCGACGGAAATGGGTCAAAGAAGAGCTTCTCGCCGTTTTCGTATGTCGGGAAAAGCGCCTTTGTTGCCGCGTCAGGACGCCCTTGCGTTTTCCGCGCCAAACTGGACACCCATTCCACGGCAAACTGGACACTGATTCCACGGCAATCTGGACGGCCATTCCAGCGCAAACTGGACACT
>NZ_JWMB01000094.1:0-18597 GCF_000812445.1 Cupriavidus sp. SHE
GCGGGTCCATGCTCGGTGGCGACGAGGCGCCCGCCGATGTAGCGATAGCCTGCCTTGCCGAGGTCCGGCACGGCAATCGGGCGACGCAGGCGCGAGGAGACCCAGTTCACCAGGTCGTTGCTGTCGGCGGCGCCCATTTCCACGGGACGTACCGGGTCGGCGGCAAATACCTGGAAGCTGGCCGTGGCTTCGCGCGCCAGTGCGGCAATGCCGCCGGTGGGCGGCTCGGTCGCGCCGCGTCCCATCCAGCCGCCGATGCCACCCAGGCACATGGCGACGAAGATAGAAGCCGCCAGCCGCCACGGATGGCTGGCGCGGGCGCGTCGTGCCGTCAGCATGTGCCGCAGGTTCAGTTCTGGCGGAACCGGTTCGTCTGCGATCGGGGCGAGCGCGGCACGCAGTTGATCGCGCTGCGCCATGTAGCCCTCGACGCGGGCCGCGACGTCGGGATGCTGCTGCAGGTACGCCTCGATCTCGCGCAGGCGCGTGGTGTCGAGCGCGTGGTCGACGTAGGCCAGCAGTTCCTCTTCCTGTATCGGTCGATGTTCGTTCATTTGACCCTCCGCAGTCCGGATGTCGGGGCCGCCTTCAGGCCGGGTTCCATCTGCCTCAGTAGTTTTTCCCGCGCGCGAGACAGGCGCGACATCACGGTGCCGACGGGAATCTCAAGAATGCGTGCGGTCTCGGCGTACGACATCTCCTCCACCGAGACCAGCAGGAGCACGCTCCGCTGTTCGGCGGGAAGGGCATCGACCGCGCTCAGCAGGTCCCGATAACGCAGTGCGTCTTCCTGGGCCGGCGGCACGGTCATGAGGGACTCCGCCACGTCGTCGATTGCCACGTGCAGCCCTTGCGCGCTGGCATGACGGCGCAGGGCCGTCATCGCCAGGTTATGCAGGATGGCGAATACCCAGCTACGGGTGTCTGCGCGGCTGCGGCGGCTGTCCCAGTACGTGATGACCTTTTCCAGGCAGTCCTGCACGAGATCGTCCGCGGCCGCCTGCTCGCGCAATAGCGCGCGGGCATAGCGGCGCAACGCCGGAATCATCGGCTCGACCTGTTGCAGCAAGTCCTTCACGGCAGCGGTGTCTCCGTCAGGGGTGGCAGCATGATCGTACGCGGGCTAGAGCGCCTGCACCTGAACGGGTGCAGCGGGTTTGCCGTTTTCCGACGGGGCGATGACGAGATAGCGTCGTCCCTCCGCGGTGGCGTTGTCCTGCACGATCTGCCGGATGGGGCCGATTGCATTGACAATAGCCGAGCCGGCGGGATTCGTCATGAACGAGGCCAGCGGCTCCAGCGACCCGGTGCCGTCCGCATGGCTGGCCAGCGCCAGCACGTACGCATGCTTCGGTTGCAGCCCCGTTGCCGAGGCCTGCAGGACCTGCAGCAGGCCCTGGTCGAACAGCGTCACGCTGGTAGGCGCGTTGTCCGTGGCCACCGGCTTGCCGTTCTCGACACGCAGCAGCTTCAACTGCGTGCTCTGGCCAGCCAGGCCTGGCGGTTGCAGTCCTTGTGTGCCATCGCCATCGGGTACCGCATTCGGCACGTAGGCAATCGCCTGCGGCGCCTGACCTACCGGTACATTGGCGACGACCTGGTTCGTGGCGGTATCGATGACGGCCAGCTTGTCCGCATTCTCCAATCCGACGTAGATCCGGCTCCCATCGCCCGACGGCCAGACACCGTGAGGCAGGCTGCCCACGGGAATGGTGGCTACCGGGGAGAAGTCGTCGGTGCGGAATACCTTGACCTGGTTCAGGCCGCCGATCGTGACATAGGCAAGCGTGCCTGCCGCCGTGTGCGCGAAGTTGACATGATTGGTGATCGGGCCCGTCTCGATTGTCCTGATCGGGCGGAACGGAGGCTGCGCTTCGAACACCTGCGTCTTGCCGATGTCTTTCAGTGTGAACCAGACCTGCTTGCCGTCGGGTGTGGCCGCGATGTTCGGGCAGAACGGACTTTCCTGCTTCACGCGGCCCACGATCTTGTGGTCGGCCACGCTCACGACCGCCGTTTCGGGGTTGAACGACGAGCAGATGTAGCCGTACTTGCCGTCCGGCGAGAAGATCTGCATGCCTGGGCCGTCGGCAACCTTGATGCGCGCGGTTTCCATGAACGTCGCGGCGTCGAGAACCGCGATGTAGTTTTCGCCGCGCACGGTGATCCACACTTCCTTGCCATTCGGCGTGTAGAACGCCTCATGCGGCGAGCGTCCCACGTAGGTGACATGCTTGACGGCATTGGTGGCCGTATCGATGAACGACACCGAGTTGGACCCGATGGAGACGATCGCGAGCGTGCGATGGTCCGGCGAGAAACCCATGCCGTGAACCAGCAGCTGGCCCCGGTACAACGGACTCAGGTTGCCGGGCGCGGGATCGCCCAGCCGGATCACACCGAGCAACCGGTTGTCGGCCGGATCGGTGACGGAGACGGTGTTCGAGAACTGCTCGGCCGCGTAGATGCGGTCCCGGTGGCTGATGGGCACGTCCGGCGCATTCAATGGTCCAGGGGCCTGGCCGGCAAGGGCAACGCTGGCGATGCCGGTGGCGCCGAGCATCAATGCGAGGGAAAGCGAAATGGCATGTCGGAGGGGGCTAGGTTTCATGATCGAGCCTTGCATCAGTGCGCGTGGGCGGAGTGGTCGTGGGAGGCTGGCTGCGACGGCGACGGTGTGGAGGCCGCCGGCTGGGTCGGCGCAGGCGCGGATGGCGGAAGCGGTTGTCCAAGCGCCAGCCGCATCGCGGCGATCTCCTGCATCTGATCGACGATGATTTCCTGCGCGATGCGCCTGAGCTGCTCGTTCTTGCCGTAGCGGAGTTCCGCCATGGCCATGTCGATGGCGCCTTGGTGGTGCGGGATCATCATCGCCGCGAAGTCTTCGTCGACGTTGCCACTAGGGTGGACCGACATGCCGTCCATCATTCTTGTCATCGCCACTTCGTTCTCCGCCGCGAACCGCTCGGCGTCCGAGCCAGTGGCGGTGCCGGCAAGAGCGGGTGCGGCAGCGGTCAGCGCCGCCAGCAGGAGCAGCACCGCACCAATGGCTGGCGGAGTGGGTAGTCGATAAAAGGTGACCATGATTTCTCGCGTCGTTCCATAGGCCCGGAGCGGGCCGTTGTTGGGTAGACGCGCGGAGCGGGGTGCTTATTCCACCCACGGCGGATTTTTTTTTGGTTCTGCCCTCGTTACACGCGATTACCAGCTTCACGTTCCCCCGCGCTGAGTGCCGTAGTATCCTTTTTTTGATTTTCACGAGGGAAAGAATGATGAAGGCTCTGCTGCTGACGGTCGTCTCATGTGCCGCATTGCTGACGGGTTGCGCTGTCGGCCCGTACCCCTATGATGATTCCGCCGCCGGTCCGGGCTGCCCGCCGGGGCAGGCGAAGAAGGGTAACTGCCGTGTCGACCAGTACGGAAACGAGTCCTTCTGCCCGCCCGGCAAAGCCAAGAAGGGCCAGTGCTAGCCGCCGTCAGGCTCTTCTGCGGAGCCTGACTGTTCTATCGCCGCTCGCTTCCGCCCATCCTCAGCGTGAGGCCACCTTCAAGCTGTCGTGAATCGAGCGAACCCCATCCACGCTGCGAATCGTCTCCAGCGCGATATCGTGCTGCGCCTGGCTTGGCACCGAGCCGCTGACCTTGATAATGCCGCCCCCGGCAAAAAGTGACAGATAGGGCTTCCGGTTTCCGTGTGACCTGCTACAGTCAATTTAGAGTCGAGACGGGAGCGAGCGCATCGCACTCCGCTTGTCGCGGCTATCGAGCCCTGGAGCCACGTCAGGGCTTTTTTGTTCGTTGGCAGTGTGTTGCCGACGACCGAAGCTGGGGAGGAGTTGGCAATGCCTCGCAAAGAGATACTGGGCACCCTGGGGAGCTATATCAATCCGTTCCGCATCACGCAGGGCGAGGGGTTCCGTCTGGCGGACTTCGATCCTGCCGATACGCTGGGCTTCGAGATGAAGAAGGGCGAGGCGGCGGACCTGCTTCGGCACGGATCGGAATGGCTGGCGATAGAGCAGGACGTGCTCTACGCGCAGGACTCCTGGTCGGTGCTGCTGGTGTTCCAGGCCATGGACGCAGCCGGCAAGGACGGGACGATCAAGCACGTCATGTCTGGCGTCAATCCGCAGGGGTGCGATGTCTTCTCGTTCAAGCAGCCGTCCCATGAAGAACTCTCGCACGATTTTCTCTGGCGATACCTTGCGAAGGTGCCCCAGCGCGGACGCATCGGCATCTTCAATCGGTCCTACTACGAGGACGTGCTCGTGGTGCGGGTGCACCGGCACCTGCTGGAGGCGCAGAAGATCCCGCCGGCACTCATTACTGACAAGATCTGGGACGAGCGGCTCGCCGATATCGCCCGCTTCGAGGACTACCTCACGCGGCAGGGCGTGATCATTCTCAAGTTCTATCTGAACCTGTCGTACGAGGAACAGAAACGGCGATTCCTGAAGCGCCTTGATAAACCTGACAAGAGTTGGAAGTTCTCACCCTCCGACGTGCGCGAGCGCCGGCACTGGGACGAGTACATGCAGGCCTACGAGGCGGCGATCCGCGCGACTTCCACCGAGGCGGCCCCGTGGTATGTCGTGCCCGCCGACAAGAAATGGTTCACACGACTTGTCGTCGCGGCAGCCGTTGTCGAGGCCGTGGAGAAGTTGAACCTCCAGTACCCCGAGATATCGTCTGACCAGGCGAAGGCGCTGGCGAAGGCGCGTGAGGAACTCGAAGGGGAAAAGAAGGCGGCGAAGTAGGCAAGGAAGCGAAAGCAGGCGGGACATCAGGTGAAGCAGTGCGACGGTGAATGGCGCCGCATGACGGACGCCGCAACCTGGAGGATGCAAGATGAGTGAAGCGGATACCGTGGTATCAGGCGTGGAGGAAACACCCTGGCACGCCATGACCGCCGATGAGGTCGAGCAGCGTTTCAAGGTCGATCCCTCGCAGGGCCTGGAAGCCGACGATGCCGCCGCGCGGCTGGGTACCTACGGACCCAACCGGCTGCCCCAGGGCAAGAAGCGCGGCGCCATCGCGCGCTTTGTCTCCCAGTTCAACAACATCCTGATCTATGTGCTGATCGCGTCGGCCTTCACCAAGCTGATGCTGAGCCTGTGGCTCGACGCATCGATCATCTTCGCCGTCGTCATCCTCAACTCGTTGCTGGGCTTCCTGCAGGAGGGAAAGGCCGAAGAGGCGCTGGATTCGATCCGCAACATGCTTTCCACTGATGCGCGCGTGTTGCGTGGTGGCGCGGCCCGCCTGCTTGACGCCGAGGAACTGGTGCCGGGCGATGTCGTGCTGCTGGAGTCGGGCGACAAGGTCCCCGCCGATCTGCGCCTGGTGGAAGCCAGGAACCTGCGCACAGAGGAAGCGGCGCTCACCGGCGAGTCCGTGCCCGCCGACAAGACGACGGTACCGATGCCCGCCAAGTCCACCGTGGGAGACCGCGAGAACATGGCGTTCTCCGGCACGATGGTGGTCTCCGGCCGGGCCACCGGCGTGGTTGTGGCAACGGGAAGCCAGACGGAACTCGGCCGCATCAACGAGATGCTCGGGCAGGTCAATCCGTTGGAGACGCCGCTGCTGCGGCAGATCACGAAGTTCGGTTACGTCATCACGGCGGCCATCGGTGTTCTCAGCGTCGTGCTGTTTTCCTGGGGGCACTGGCTCGGCAAGATGACTTTCGTGGAGCTGTTCCAGGCGATCGTCGGCATCGCGGTGTCGATCATCCCGGAAGGCCTGCCCGCGCTGATCACCATTACGCTCGCGATCGGCGTGAAGCGGATGGCCCAGCGCAATGCCATCATCCGTCGTTTGCCGGCGGTGGAGACGCTGGGCTCCGTCTCGCGCATCTGCTCGGACAAGACGGGCACGCTGACGATGATGGAGATGATGGTGACATCGGTCGTGACGGCCGATGCGTTGTATGCAGTGACGGGCCACGGCTACGCACCGGAAGGGGCGCTCAGCACGGAGGGCAAGCCGCTGGACGCCGTGCCGTTGCCGCTGGCGCTGATCGGTCGCGTGTCGATGCTGTGCAACGACGCCGAACTCTTCGAGGACGACGGTCGATGGAAAGTGGAGGGCGACCCCACCGAAGGCGCGCTCTATCCGCTCGCCACCAAGCTCGGCATGGACCGCACCGCCGAGGGGGTGGCCGCGCCACGGATCGACGCCATTCCATTCGAGTCCGAGCACAAGTTCATGGCGACGCTGAACCGCTCGGCCGACGGCGAGATGCTGCTGGTAAAGGGTGCGCCGGAGGTGATTCTGGAACATTGCGATCACCAGCAAACCGCGAATGGCGCGGTGCCGCTCGACCGCGCGTATTTCGCGAGGGAGGGAGATCGCATGGCCGCGCAGGGCGAGCGGGTGCTGGGACTTGCCTGGCTGCCAGATCCGGGCTTGCCCCAGGGCGGCCTCGAGCCGAAGGACTTGCCGAACACGCTCGTGTTCCTCGGCCTCGTCGGCCTGATGGACCCGCCGCGCAAGGAGGCGATCGACGCCGTGCGGGAATGCCATGAAGGTGGCATCCGGGTGACGATGATTACCGGCGACCACAAGGTCACGGCCGCCGCCGTGGCGGGAATGCTCGGGATCGGCGATGGCCGCACGGCCGTGGCGGGTACCGAGATCGAGGCGATGAACGATGCGGCCCTGCGCGAATGCGTGCGCGAGGTCGATGTCTTCGCCCGCGCCAGCCCCGAGCACAAGCTCAGACTCGTGAAGGCGATGCAGGCCAACCGGCAGGTGGTGGCAATGACCGGCGACGGCGTCAACGATGCACCCGCGCTCAAGAAGGCCGATATCGGCGTCGCGATGGGCATCAAGGGCACCGAGGTGACGAAGGAGGCCGCGGGGATGATCCTCGTCGACGACAACTTCGCGTCGATCTCGGCGGCCGTGAAGGAAGGTCGCACGGTCTACAACAACATCGAGAAGGCGATGCTGTTCATGCTGCCGACGAACATCGCGCAAGGCGCCGTGATCGCCATCGCGATCCTGATCGGGTTCACGCTGCCAATCACCGCGCCGCAGATCCTGTGGGTGAACACGGTTTCCTCCGTCGCGCTGGGCCTGGCCATGTCGTTCGAGCCCCACGAAGCGGACGTCATGGGCCGGCCACCACGCTCGATCGACCGGTCGATCGTTACCGGTTTCGGGGTATGGCGAATTTGCTTCGTTGGCGTGGCGCTCGTCATCTACACACTCGCGGCGTTTTTCGTGATGAAGGCGCATGGCGCGGCGGATGAAATGGCGCGAACAGCGGCCGTCAACGCCATCTCGCTCGGCCAGATCTTCTACCTGATCAACAGCCGGCACCTGCTTGAATCCTCGCTGTCCGTGCGCGCTCACACGAGCAATCCGTATCTCTGGTATGGCATCGGCGGCGTTGTGGTGCTGCAGTTGTTGTTCACGTACTGGTATCCGTTCCAGTTGATCTTCGATACCCAGGCGCTGACCGTGGAGCACTGGCTATGGCTGATCGCCGGAGGCGTGGTGCTGTTCTTTGTGGTGGAGTTCGAGAAGCTCGTCATTCGATCCTTCCCGTCACTGACCGCATTGGTGACGTCGCAGCGGGCCGGCGCGGCCAAGCGCAAGCCCTGAACGCATGTCGCAATCAGCATGGGCCCTGTTCCACAGATGAAAGCGCGATCCCGTCTGACCAGGAAGGTGCGCATCGCCGCGATCGTGCTGGTCGTGCTCGGCGCGGCGCTTCTGGCGCTGCGTGCCTATGACGCGACACGAGGGCCGGAGCTGCAGCTCTGGCACACCTTTGTGCCCGACGAACTTGGTGTCGAGCAGATCGACCGGTCCGATTGGAGCCGCTATCTGAGGCAGGAAGACGCCCTGTTCGAGCAGGTCAGGCGGCACGTCAGCGACCGTCTGCCGCCTGCGGCGCGGATCCCTTCGAACCGCTATTTCGAGGGCAGCCCGATCTACCCGGGACGCTTCGAGCACGACTGGAACCGTTCGTACGAGATGCGTCCGGCCGGAAAGCCCGTGGGCGCGGTCGTCCTGCTGCATGGCCTGACCGATTCGCCGTACAGCCTGCGGCATATCGCCCAGCGGTATGTGGAGGACGGCTTCGTTGCGATCGGCATTCGCCTTCCCGGCCATGGCACGGTACCGGCCGGGCTCTCTGACATTGAATGGGAGCGCTGGATGGCGGCGACGCGGCTTGCCGTGCGCGAGGCGCGGCTTCAGGCCGGCGCGGATCGTCCGATCCATCTGGTCGGCTTTTCCAATGGTGGCGCGCTGGCGATGAAGTACGCGCTCGATAGCCTTGAAGACCCCAGGCTGGAGCGGCCGGCGCGGATCATCCTGATCTCGCCGATGATCGGCGTGACCCGTTATGCGCGGTTCGCCGGGCTGGCCGCGCTGCCGGCGTTGCTGCCGCCTTTCGAGAAGGCTGCGTGGCTCGGGATCGTGCCCGAGTTCAATCCATTCAAGTACAACTCGTTTCCCGTCAATGGGGCGCGACAATCCCATCGGCTGACCGTCGCGTTGCAAGACCAGATCGCGCGTGTCGCGCGGGAGCGCGGGCTGGAGGGCCTGCCTCCCGTGCTGACCTTTCAGTCGGTGATCGACTTCACGGTGAGCACCCCGGCAATCGTCAGACGGCTCTACGCGAGCCTGCCGGACAACGGCAGTGAACTGGTGCTATTTGACGTCAACCGGCGTGCCAAGCTTGGGCCCCTGATCGATCCGACTTCAACGCAGGCGCTTGCCCGGCTCCTGCCCGCGCTGCCGGTGAGCTACAGGCTGACGATGATCGGCAATGAAGCGGAGGGGGCGGACGACGTGACAGCGCGCGTGGTGGACGCAGGCGCCACGGAGGAGACAAAGCAGCCAGTCGCGATGACTTACCCGGCGCAGGTATTTTCGCTGTCGCACGTGGCGATCCCGTTCCCGATGGACGATGAGCTATACGGGATACAACCCACGGATGCAGGCAATCCGCGCTTCGGCGTGTCGCTTGGCGCGATCGCACCGCGTGGCGAGCGCGGCGCATTGATGGTCAGCCTCGATTCGATGTTCCGGATCTCCTCCAATCCGTTCTTCCCGTACCTGCTTGCGCGCATCGACGAGGTGATCGCCGAACCGGCCCGCGCGTCGGGTGCCCGGCCCGGTGGTGCTCGCCGCGCGGGGCCTGCGGCGGAAGCGAGTTTTCCGGATACCGACCCCGAGTTCGACGAGATGCTGCGCAAGGCGCAGGACGTGGAGCTTGATTCAGTGGTGATGCCGTAGCGACGGGCCGATCGCCTGCTTCATGAACGTGCGTGGCGCGCGCGGAGACCCGCGAACCACAGGTACATGGCCTCGATCGACGGCTGCAGCTCCGTGCCCGAATCGCCCGTGAAGGCGCGCCAGGCCCGAAGATAGTCGTTCGAGACGATGGTCAGCAGCGGAATGCCGGCGGCGGCCACATTCAGCATCTCGGCAGCGAGTCCACCGCCCTGGGCTTCGAGCCCACCGAAACGGTTGGCCACGCAAAGGTCAGGTCGCGCCTCGACGGCGCGGCGCATGGCGACGCTCGCCGCGGCAATGCTGCCTGCATCGACGCAACACGATGTCGAGCCCGAGCCGAGGTTCTGGAACAGGGGGTAGCGTTGGCCACTGTGCTGGTCCACAAGCATCGTGGATGTCTTGTCGCCATTCTCCGCGCGTTCCTGCACGAGCCCGTGAATCCGCAGTCCGGCATGGCGCAGGCCGTCGACGAACTTGGTGAGCAGGCGGTCCGTGCCGGCGTGGTCCGCATGGACGATTGCAGCAATCGGCAAGACTTGTGCCGGGCTATCGCCAGCGTGCCCGGGCTTGGGTCCGCTGTGGGAATCCTGTGGCATTTGTCGTTTCCTGTGGCGTTCAGAACGGATAGCGAAAACGGTCGCTGCGGCCGGTCGGGTTAGTGAATCCCGCCACGCAACGGACACGCTTTGTCAATCGCAATATAGTGAGCTATATGACGCTATCATGCAGAAGCTGGCCAACAGTTGATAGTGGTTAAACGGAATGAGATTCGCTGGCTGCGGATTTGCTGCCAGGCGCCACAGATTCCCGTGGTTGGAGGGATCACCGAGGCACCATTGCGGCAAGCGGCAAGCGGCAAGCAGCAAGCCGTCGATCGTGATCCACAAGCCATCCGGCCACCCCGGTGCCGGACTACGCGCGGCAGCGCGGCCTCGACGCCCTCTTTATCGTGCGCGATGGCGGGGCGCTGCGCACGATCGGAACCGGATGCTTTGCCGACGAGGTGCCGTCAAGCTGACACGGCGCTAGCGCGATTCGCGCCCCGACCGCCGCACCGCCAGCCCACTCCACACGGTCGCCCACGCAAAGGGGCGCGGATCGGCCAACATGCTCATGGCGCGAGCGTAGTCGAGTGTCAGCCCCGGCGTCCAGGCCATGGTGGCGGCACGCTTGCGCAGATGGGCCGCCACCCACAGCTCCGGTGTCAGCAATAGCCGGAACAGCGGCCACCAGCCGCCGAGCCGCGTCCAGGCACGTGTGGCAGCGCCCTCCAGCGCGGCATCGAGCGCGCGTGCCACCGTGCTCGAACAGTTCCGGTGCGTCAGGTTGTAGGTCGTGTTCTGCCGATAGTCGTGCCAGAAGTTCTGCAGGCGCTCGGCATCGTAGTTGCGAATGCGGACCTGAACGGTCGACGGGCACCATGCCTTGGATTCTGTCGGATAGTCAGGCTGGAACCGTCCGGGTACGTTGTTCTCCTGCGTGGCTCGCAGCAGCCGCGTGAAATCGTCTGGCGAACGGTCGATCTCGACGGCCGGGTAGAGGCTGATGTAGATGCCTTCGGGGGATTCCAGCGCGGCGTGCCCCGTGGAGATAACGCCGTCGCGGTCGACGGCGGCGATGTAGCGGTCGATGATCGGCTGATGCTGTGCCTTGGACTTCGCGGAACCCACGGGCGTCCAGACGTGGACGGTCAACGCGCGTTCGTCCGACGCGGGCGGTCCGCTCCACGTCGTCAGGCGCCGCTTGTTCGATTCGGCGCTGGCGGACTCCGGATCCTTGCGCAGGCCAGGGTTGCCGGCAAGCCGGCGCGCGCGCGATGCCAGCAGCAACATGTTCCAGCCGCCGAAGATCAGCCCGAGCGCCACGCAGTACGGCACGGTGCCGACATAGTGCGTCGGGTAGGGCTGGATGAAGAAGATGGCCAGGGCGATCTCGATCACGCCCCCCGCCATTGCCAGCCGCCACGTGCGAAAGCGCACCACATGCGCGGAGGCTACCTGCAGCAGGCCATCGGCCAGAAACAGCGCGCCGAAGATGACCGACAGGATCATGTGGCCATGGTGGCGCTCGGCCAGCACGAGGATGGCGGCCACGCTGAAGGCGATGCCCTTGGCGTAGCGCAGCGTACGCTGGCCACCAATGCCGGTCGAGGCCACGGCCAGCGTGGCCAGTCCTTCCAGAAGCAGCAGCCAGGCAAACGGCTGGATCGGGAAATCAAGCTTGCCGTCGAGCGCATCGATGAACAGCACGGCACCGACAGCGATGCTGAGAGCGCCGGCCCAGGCCAGCGCTTTCCAGCGTGTACGCAGGTAATCCACTCCCAACAGCAGCATCAGCAGGCGAACCATTGGCGTCTCCGGCGCGGTGGCATGAATGTTTCGCGGATTCTACCGTCTCTTGCCATGCTTGAATCCGCGTGGCGGCAGGGTAGCCGGCGCTGTCACCCTCCCAAGGTGGGATTTGGGTCTCGCGGAATTCTTCCGTAGTTCGTTGAGGGCACGGATATCGACAGAGCCCATATAACCCACTGGAAGAGAATCATGAAGCAAAGCAAGTTTGCCCTCGTTGCCGCCATCTGCGCGACGGGCGTTCTGTTGACCGGATGCGAGACCACGAACTCGATCCCCTACAAGGCATCCGCCTCGAACGTTATCGCTATCCAGCAGAGCCTGCAGTCGAAGAAGGTCAGCGTCAGCGATGTCGGCATGGCGCAGGGCGTCGATGAGAGCCCGCTGTGCCGTCTGATGGGTCCGGTCAAGGTGGCGCCGGGCAAGACGCTGTCGCAGTACATCAAGGACGCCTTCCAGGAGGAACTCCTGATGGCGCAAGCCTACGATGTGAAGGGCGCTCCGATTCAGGGCCGTATCGAGGAACTGAGCTTCAGCTCGGTGTCCCCGGCGTACTGGCAGATCACGATGGCCGTGCAATCGCCGGCGGACAAGGGCTACAAGGTCTCGGTCAAGTACCCGTTCGACACGAGCTTCACGGCCATGGGCGCGTGCAAGAACGTGGCGGATGCCTTCGGCCCGGCCGTGCAGGAACTGCTCAAGCAAGTCGTGACGAACCCGCAGTTCCCGAAGCTGTCCGGCAAGTAAGCCATCGAAGCAAGCCGTCCGGGGCACGCTCCCTTCCGCTTCGCGCGGAGGGTGGCGTCTAGCCCTGGAGGGTATTCAGAACGAAATCGGCGCGCTCGACAATGCTGGCCCTGGGGATGATGCGAACGTCGTACCCAAGCGCTGGATAGGCTTCGAGCAGCCGGGCGTACTCCGCGGTGGCGGCGTCGAGGTCATGGCGGCGCTCGGCGTCCTGAACGTAGATTTCCGGCCAGGGTGGCGTCAGGAATACGATCCGATGGTACGGCCGGACCTGATGCACGAGCGGCGCGAGTTGCGGTTTGCCACTGACATGCTGAAGCGCGACGAACGCGTCAACCAGCCCGCGATCGAAGAAGACCCATTTTCCCGGCTCACCCGGCTCACCCGGCTCACCCGGCTCACCTGGCTCACCCAGCCCAACCCGGCCAGCCGACTGTTCCAGCGCGAGCAGGTCGGCACGCGCCATGGCGATCACGCGGCGCAGAAAGGCAGGCATGTCGACCCATGGCAGCGCGTTGCCATGGCGGGCCGTTTCTTCCATGACGACGCGCCGCCCTGGTTCTTCCACCACGGGATAGCCACGCGCCCCGAGTTCGCTCAGCAGCGACGATTTCCCGCCACCCGAGCACCCTGAGATCACGACGCACTGGCTCATCACCGTCATCGCCGTAGCAGCCAGAGCACCAGCGACACCAGCAACGAGATCAGGATGCAGGTGGTGATGGGGAAGTAGAAGCTGAAACCGTCGCGGACGATCCGGATGTCACCGGGCAGTCGCCCGAGCGGCAGCCGCGACAGCCAGGGCCACGCGATTGCCGCAACGAGGAACAGGCAGCCAAGAATCAGAAGCAGACGTTGCATGACGGAGGCGGTTGGGCGCAGGGCCGAAAGCGGTGGGGAAGGGAATGCGGCCTGGCGGGATTGCCGGCGGGCGGCGCTTCCCTGGTTCGACCGGCTGTGTGGAAGAGGATTCCCGAATGGAACGGGCAGGCCAATGATCATGCCGCTAAAGCGGCGGAGTGTCGACCTGGCGTTCCGCCAGGTGAGTTGCTACGGCCCGGCTACAGGCCACGCGGCAGCAACGCCGCCACCGCTTCGCGCATCACACGGGCCAGCAACTGCTGCCGCTCGCGCGGCATTCGCGCTAGCGTGGTGGCCACGCTGATGCCAGCCACGGGTTCGCCATCGCGATCGTGCACGGCCATGCCCACGGCCAGTGCGCCGCGTGTGGCGTGATTGCCGATCACCGAGTAGCCGCGTTCGCGCGTAGCGCGGATCAGGATGCGCATCCGGTCGGGCGTCATGCCGCCGTACTGGTCCAGCACACCAGCATTGGCGGCGATCACCTCGTCGACGGTCGTATCGGGCAGCGCTGCCAGCAACGCCAGCCCCGCGGCGCCAACGCCCAGCGGTTGCCGGGTGCCCACCTGGATGACCAGCACCTGCACGGGATGGGTGCCCACGTGGCGCGCGATGCAGCGCGACAACGCGCCATCGCGAACCACGCCGAAGGCGGCATCGCCGCACGCCTGGCTCACCTGCGCAAGCACCGGGCCCAGCTTTCCCGAAAGGTCTGTCGATTCCCCACGCTGCGGCATTGCCGCCAGACGCGGACCGCGCACATAGCGAAATCGTCCGTGCTGGACCACATATCCGCAGTCGATCAGCGTCGCCAGCAAGCGGTAGACCGTGGGCCGCTCCAGGCCGGCCGCGCGGCACATGTCGATCACCCGAAGACCATCCTTGCCGGCTGCCAGGATGGCGTCGAGCAGCGTCAGGCCCCGTCTCAAGGCGCGGGTGCCTTCCTCGGAGGTTGGAGATGAAACGTCCGCCTGTCGGACGTTTCGATTCGCAGTGCTAGAAGTCATGAGAAAGAATTTGCGGGCCGGAAAGCAGTCCGCAGTATGCCGCAGCCGTGCCGCAAGGTGCGGTGGGCAAATCGAGCAGACGGGCGCGTTCCGGGCACGACCATCCAACAAGGAGACAGCACTCATGATTTTCTGGAACGCGGCGCGCAGGCGCCTGTTGAGCCACGCCCTGATCAGTGCCGCGCTTGCGTGCGGCGTTCCCGCCGCCCAGGCGGCCGATTCCAGTTTTCCCACGCGTCCCGTGCGTCTCGTAGTGGGTTATGCCGCGGGAGGCGCCACCGACGTGCTGGCCCGCCTCGTAGCGCAGAAGATGGGCGAGGCACTGGGCCAGCCGATCGTGGTGGAAAACCGTGCCGGCGCCAATAGCAACGTGGGCGCCGAAGTCGTGGCCAAGGCGACGCCGGATGGCTACACGCTCTACGTCTTCACGATCGCGAACACGATCAATGCCACGCTCTACGACAAGCTCGGCTACGACCCCGTGCGCGACTTCGAGCCCGTCGGCATGATTGCCAAGATCCCGAACGTGCTGGTGGTCAACCCGAAGTTGCCGATCAAGACCGTTGCCGACTATGTGCGGTTGGCCAAGGAATCGCCCGATGGTGTGACGTTCGCGTCGTCGGGTAGCGGATCGTCCATTCACCTGTCCGGAGAGATGTTCCGTAGCCGCAGTGGCGCCAACATGCTGCACGTGCCTTACAAGGGGAGCGCGCCGGCCGTCACCGATCTGCTGGGCGGGCAGGTGCAGTCGATGTTCGACAACGCGCCGTCCGCGCTGCCGCACGTGAAGTCCGGCAAGTTGCGCGCCATCGCGGTCACCAGCGCCCAGCGCATGCCCCAACTGCCTGACGTGCCCACGGTGGCGGAATCCGGACTCCCGGGCTTCGATGTGCAGTCCTGGTTCTCCATCGCCGCGCCGGCGGGGACGCCCAAGCCGGTGATCGACAAGCTCAACACGGCACTGAACAAGGCGCTCAACGCATCCGAGGTACGCGAGCGTATGCGCGACCTGGCGGCCACGCCCGAGCCAGGCACCCCCGAGCAACTCCGTACCTTCGCGGCGTCCGAGATCAAGCGTTGGCACGACGTGGTCAAGCAATCGGGCGCGCGTGTCAACTGAGGATTCCCAAGGACCATCCATGCTTCCGATTGAACTGTTCTGGCGGGCCGCCGACCGCTGGCCCGACAACGTCGCCATTGACGCCCCCGGCGGCAGCCTGCGCTATCGCGAACTGGCCGGCCAGGTGGCGGCGCTGGCCACGCATTTCATGACGCTCGATCCCGCGCCGCAGAGTCGCGTGGGCATCTGCGCCGGCAACTCGGCCGAACATATCGTGGCGCTGCTGGCGGTGCTGGCCAGCGGCAAGATCTGGGTGCCGCTGAACCCGAAGAGCACCCAGCCCGAGTTGCGCCGCATCATCGACGCCACGACGCCGAGCATCGTGGTACTCGATGCCGCCTGCGAAGCGCTGCTGGGCGACGCACCGGGCACGCGGCTCTACACGGGTCATGCGTCAGATAGCGCAGACACGCTGAACGCCGTTGTTCTCCGGTATCCCGATGCCACGCGCCCGGTGCTCGATCTGCACCGGGACGCCACGCAGGCCATCAAGTTCACCGGCGGTACCACGGGCGCGCCCAAGGGCGTCATGCAGCCGTATCGCGCCTGGATGACCAATATCGTCAACCAGATCCACGCCTGGGGCTTCACCGAGGCGGATCGCTATGTGATGGCCGCGCCGATCACGCATGGCACGTCCACCTACGTCATGCCGATCCTGGCGCAGGGCGGCTGTCACGTGATCATGGAAGGCAGCGGGGCAGAAGCGGTGCGCGCCACGTTCCGTGACCGCGCCGGCACGGTCTGCTTTATGCCGCCCACGTTGATCTACATGCTGATGGCGCTGCCCGGCACATCGCGCGCCGACTACCCGGCGCTGCGTCGCCTGATTTATGGCGGCGCGCCGATGCCGCCGCAGAAGATCCAGCAGGCGCGCGAGTTCTTCGGGTCGGTGGTGGCCACCACATATGGCCAGACCGAGGCGCCGCAACTGCTGACGGTGATCGGCCCCGACGATCTGGCTGACGAGCGCCGCATGGCATCGGTGGGGCGCGCCACGTGGTTCAGCGAGGTGGCGATCATGTCCCCCGACGGGCGTTTGCTGCCCCGTGGCGAGGTGGGAGAAGTGGTAGCGCGTGGCGATCTGGTCATGACCGGCTACTGGAACCGCCCGGATCTGACCGCCGCGACCATCGTCGACGGCTGGTTGCATACCGGGGATCGCGGCATGTTGGACGCGCAGGGTTTCCTGTACCTGAAGGATCGCCTGCGCGAAGTGGTGATCACCGGCGGCTTCAACGTCTACCCGATCGACGTGGAGAACGCGCTGGGCCAGCACCCGGCCGTGCATGAATGCGCGGTGTTCGGCGTGCCCGACGACAAATGGGGCGAAGCGGTCCATGCGGCCGTGCAATTGCGCGAAGGATGCGCGGTGCAGGCCACCGAGCTGATCGCGTTCGTGCGCGAGCGGCTGGGTCCGGTGCAGACGCCAAAGCAGATTCATTTCCACACCAGCCTGCCGCGCTCCACCGTCGGCAAGGTACTCAAGAACACCGTGCGCGACCAGGCGCTGACGGCATTGCAAACCGGAGACCAAGCATGAGCCAACAAGACAAGCCGGTGACCCGGCTGTGCACCCACACGCTGACCAGCCTGCACTATCGCGACGCCAATCTCGTGGACGACCTGCTGGGCAAGAAGACCTTCACCGAAGTCATGCTGATGCAGATCCTCGGCCGCACCCCGCGCCCGGTGGACATGCGTATCGCCGACATGGTGCTCGTGGTGCTGATGGAGCACGGCCTGACGCCAAGCGCCATCGCCACGCGCCTGATCTACATGAGCGCGCCGGAGAACCTGCAAGGCGCCGTGTCGGCGGGCCTGCTGGCGGTTGGCAGTTCGTTCGTCGGCACGATGGAGAACTGCTCGACGTTGCTGGACCGCATTCTGGCGGCACAGGACCCCGATGCCGAAGCACTGGCCATCGCGCGCCACTACAAGGAAATGCGGGCGGCTGTGCCGGGCTTCGGCCATCACCTGCACAAGCCGGTGGACCCGCGCGCGTACAAGCTGCTGGAACTCGGCGATGCGGAGCCGGATCTGGCCGGCGCGCATATCGGTGCCCTGAGACGCCTGTCGGCGGCGGTTGACGAAGTGGCGGGGCGGCCGATCACGATCAATGCCACGGGGTCGGTGGCCGCGCTGCTTGGCGAGATTGGCGTGCCGACGGCGGTGATGCGAGGGTTCGCGGTGATCTCCCGCGCGGCTGGGCTCGTGGCCCATATCGTCGAGGAGCAGCAGAGCCCGTCGGGACGCTATATCTGGGACGTGGTCGAGGAGGCCATCCCCTACGTCGGCAACGCGCCGCACGGAGACCACGCATGAATGCGCTGCCGCTCAGTCTGGCGGACCGCACCGTGTTCGTGGCGGGCGGTGGATCGGCGGGCCCCGGCTGGAGCATCGGGCGCGCCGCCAGCGTGACCTATGCCCGGCTTGGCGCCCGCGTCTGCGTGGTGGACCGCGACGCCGCCTCGGCAGCGGAGACGACGGCGCTGATTCGCGCCGAGGGTGGCGCGGCGGAGACCTTCGTCGGCGACGTGGCGGAAGAGGCGGAGATCGCGCGCCTGTTCGCGGAGGCGCGCGAACACTTCGGCCCCATCGATGTGCTGCATCACAACGTTGGCATCGGCAAGACCGGCGGGCTTCTGGATACCGATGTGCGGGATTTCGATGCGGCCCACAACGTGAACGTGCGAAGCCTGCTGCTGGCGTCGCAGCAGGTGCTGCCGTCGATGGTCGAGCGGGGCCGGGGTGCCATCGTCACGGTTTCCTCGGTGGCGGGGTTGCGCTATATCGGCTATCCGCACCTGTCGTATAGCGTCAGCAAGGCCGCGCTGATCCAGTTCACGCGGATGATCGCGCAGCAGTACGCGGGCAGCGGCATCCGTGCGAATTGCGTGGTGCCGGGTTTGATCGACACGCCACGCATCGCCCATACCGTGGCGAAGCAGTTCTCGGCGGACAGCCTCGACGACGCCCGCGCGGCGCGTGCAAGGCAGGTGCCGATGCAGCGGATGGGCACCGCGTGGGACGTGGCACACGCCTGTGCGTTCCTGGCGTCGGATGCGGCGGCCTACATTACCGGCACCGAGCTGGTGGTCGATGGAGGGATAACGGGGAAGTACGCATAGGTGCGTCCCCGATGGGCGCCGCTCAGCCGCTCAGCCGAATCAGCCGAATCAGCCGAATCAGCCGAATCAGCCGAATCAGCCGAATCAGCCGAATCAGCCGAATCAGCCGAATCAGCCGAATCAGCCGA
>NZ_JWMB01000095.1:0-4533 GCF_000812445.1 Cupriavidus sp. SHE
AGCGCTTCTTGGAGCCTCCCATCAACATCACTACACCGCCTTCGGAAGCCGGTTAGAAGTTCCCTTCATCAACCGGCTATTCCGAATACCCGATTTTTCCTAATTTGCGAGCAGGTGGATCCTAGGCCATTCATCTGAAACAGATTGTCAAAAATTGTGCCCGACAAGCCATGTCATGCGTACGACATTTGGCACGATTCAACCTGCGTAGCCCTTGACCACGCGGGAATCGGTAAGCAGATGTTACACCGGCTGGTAAAAATGCAGATGTCTGCCGCCACTACGCACGCCTTGAACACAAGTTTCTCAGTTCGGGCATACGGGATAACCATACCTCTCAGGATTTTCATTCCGGCGTCTGGCCCATTTGAGGTATTGCGGCGTGATTGTCCGCATGGCAACTGCGGGGAACTGTGTGATATCTCACACTCCGTCTTACGAATATGTACCGACTGCCGGTACCGCCACGCCCGCAATGACTGACATAACATCGTAGAAGGCACCCTGATGTCAGACAAATCCGGAATGGATGTAGAAGAATTTAATATCTGCTGTTTGTATGCCGAAACACCATTAGGGGCATGGTCCGATTGACAGCCAGAAAAAAACCGTCAAAATGGCTGCTCGCATGTGCGCCGGCCTGTAGCGTTTTGCTCCGGTTCGTTGTGAGCGACATGCTTGGTCGGGCAATTACGCCCATTTGAAATTCGAGGTTGGATAGACATATGGAAACCGGTACCGTTAAGTGGTTCAACGACGCCAAGGGCTTCGGCTTCATCACGCCGGACGCAGGCGGCAATGACCTGTTCGCACACTTCTCGGCGATTGAAGGCAATGGCTTCAAGTCGCTGAAGGAAGGTCAGAAGGTTCGCTACGTTAAGGCTATGGGCCAGAAGGGCGAACAGGCCACGAAGATCCAGGCTATCTAACTGGATCACCGGGCAGTTTATCTTGCCTGGGAAGCCCCGCTCCGGCGGGGCTTTCTGCTTTCTGGGCTTTCCACAGGGCAGATAATGTATTGCATTGATGACGTTCGGTCATCGCGGTGTTTCTTGCGCGTGGCAATTCACTTGGCTGCACTAATGGCCATGACGATATGCGCGGCGCAAATGGCACTTGGACAGACGACCCGCAACTTCGGCAACGACCCGTTCCTGCAAATCTCGCAGGCGATCGCCAATTGCCCCGAACCGGCGGGCCCGCGCATTACCGAGGCGGATTGGAAACGCGAGGCGCACCACCGCATCGAGGAAGGTAACCACTGCTATATAGAAGGCCGTTGCAGACTGGCCAACGCCTACCAATACGACCAGGAAATTGCCGAGGCCCTGCGGCGGCGGCTCGATACGCTGCGGCACACGATGCCCGCCTGGCAGCAAAGCTCGCTCTGGATCATGGTGCGGGGCCGCTGGCTGACCGTGCAGGGCTGCGTGGCCACGGATTTCGACCGGAAAGGATTCCTGGGCGCGCTGCGCGAAGTGCCCGACGTAGAACGGGTCATCGACCAGACCACCACCACCCCGGCACGCGGCGTACCATACCCACGTTATGGTGATAACGTCACAAATCCCCCGGCGCGATGAAGTTGCTATAATCGCCCGACTTCGAATCCCCCCAAATTCTGCCGTTCCCGGGGCGCCACCCGCTGGCTGCCCCGCTGGAAGGTATTTGACAATGCGTGCCGAGGAAATCCGTGGCCGGTACTGAAATCGCAACGCCAGGCGGGCCGATCGCCGGACCCGCCGTGTCATCCGGAAGCTCGTTCCATGCGGCCATGCGCATCCTGCCCGCTTCGCAGCGGCAGGCCATGTTCGAGATCTACGCGTTTTGCCGCGCCGTGGACGACATCGCCGATGGCGACACCCAGCACGCCGACCGCCTCGCCGCGCTGGAACAGTGGCGCGCCGACATCGCCGCCTGCTATGCAGGCCAGGCGCCTGCGGCGCTGCGCCCGCTCGACGAGCAGATCAAGGCGTTCAATCTCCAGCAGCAGGACTTCTCCGACGTCATCGACGGCATGATCATGGACGTCGTCGCCACGATCGTCGCGCCGGACGCCGCCACGCTGGACACCTACTGCGACCGCGTGGCCAGCGCCGTCGGCCGCCTGGCCGTGCGCGTGTTCGGCCTGGACGAAGCACCCGGCATCGCGCTGGCGCATCACCTTGGCCGCGCGCTGCAGCTGACCAACATCCTGCGCGACCTCGACGAGGACGCCGAGATCGGCCGTCTGTACCTGCCGGCCGAGGCCCTGGCCGCCGCCGGCATTCCCGTCGGCAAGCCATACGACGTCATCCATCACCCCGCGATCGCCGAGGTCTGCACCGGCATCGCGCGCGATGCTCAGGCTCACTACGATGCCTCCGCCGCGATCATGGCGCGCTGTCCGGCGCGCGTGGTGCGTTCGCCGCGCATCATGTCCGATGTCTATCACGGCATCCTGACCCGCCTGCTGGCCCGTGGCTGGCAACCGCCGCGCGCGCGCGTACGCGTGCCCAAGGCAAAGCTGGTCTGGATTCTGCTCCGACATGCCATCGCATGATTTGCCCGCCTTGTATTTAGCCAAGGCACGCGGCCATTGCCGCGTGCCCAGAACAGAGAAGTGCCCCCGATTTAGATGAACCAGGCCGCAACAATAACCCGCCCCCAGGATGAAACGCTGACCACCAGCGCCCGTCGCCCTGCCCAGCCGGCCCTGCCCGATCCGCTCGATGCCGGCATCGCACATGCCGTCGAATCCCTGCTGGCGCAACAGCAGTCCGATGGCCACTGGGTCTACGAACTCGAAGCCGACGCCACGATCCCGGCCGAGTACATCCTGATGGTCCACTACCTCGGCGAGACGCCGGATCTGGTACTGGAAGGCAAGATCGCCAACTACCTGCGCCGCATCCAGAACGCCGATGGCGGCTGGCCGCTGTTCCACGCCGGCGCCTCGGACGTCAGTGCCAGCGTGAAGGGCTACTTCGCGCTGAAGATGGCCGGCGACAACCCGGAAGCCGAGCACATGCGCCGCGCGCGCGCCGCGATCCACGCGATGGGCGGCGCCGAGGCCAGCAACGTCTTCACGCGCACGCTGCTCGCGCTGTACGGCGTGATGCCGTGGCAGGCGGTGCCGATGATGCCGGTGGAAATCATGCTGCTGCCCGAGTGGTTTCCGTTCCATCTGTCGAAGGTGTCGTACTGGGCCCGCACGGTCATCGTGCCGCTGCTGGTACTCAACAGCCTGCGTCCGCAGGCGCGCAATCCGCGCAAGATCGGCATCGACGAATTGTTCGTGCGCCCGTGCCAGGCCACCCGCCTGCCGCGCCGCGCGCCGCACCAGAGCCCGCTATGGGTCGGCGTGTTCCGCACGCTCGACGCCGTGGTGCGCATGGCCGAGCCACTGTTCCCGCGTGGCCTGCGCCAGCGGGCCATCGAGCGCGCGCGTGAATTCACGGTCGAACGGCTGAACGGCGAAGACGGCCTCGGCGCGATCTTCCCGGCGATGGTCAACTCGGTGCTGATGTTCGACGTGCTCGGCGTGCCCGAGAACGACCCGAACCGGGCCATCGCGCGCCGCTCGATCGACAAGCTGCTCGTGGTCAAGGATGACGAGGCTTATTGCCAGCCATGCCTGTCGCCGGTCTGGGATACGTCGCTGGCCGCCCATGCCTTGCTGGAAGTCGGTGAGCCGCGCACGATCGCCGCGGCCGCACGCGGGCTGGACTGGCTTGTGCCGCTGCAGGAACTCGAACTGCGCGGCGACTGGACGGTGCGCCGTCCCAACGTCCGCCCGGGTGGCTGGGCCTTCCAGTACGCCAATCCTCACTACCCCGACGTCGACGACACCGCCGTGGTGGCTGCCGCGATGGACCGCGTGGACAAGGGCGACCGCTCCAACCGTTATGACGAAGCCGCATCCCGCGCCTGCGAGTGGATCGTCGGCATGCAAAGCAGCAACGGTGGCTGGGGCGCGTTCGAACCCGAGAACACGCACCTCTACCTGAACAACATCCCGTTCGCCGATCACGGCGCGCTGCTCGATCCGCCCACGGCCGACGTGTCCGCGCGTTGTCTGGCGATGCTGTGCCAGCTCGGCCAGATGCCGGCCAACAGCGAGCCGGCCGCGCGCGCGCTGCGCTACCTGCTCGACGAACAAGAGGCCGACGGAAGCTGGTTTGGTCGCTGGGGCACCAACTATATCTATGGCACGTGGAGCGCGCTGTGCGGGCTGAATGCCGCCGGCATCGGCACGGACGCGCCCGAGATGAAGCGCGCGGCCCAATGGCTGCTGTCGATCCAGAACGAGGATGGCGGCTGGGGTGAGTCTGGCGACAGCTACAAGCTCGAGTATCGTGGCTATGAAAAGGCGCCGAGCACAGCATCGCAAACGGCCTGGGCCATGCTCGGCCTGATGGCCGCCGGCGCGGGCGACCACCCCGCCCTGGTGCGAGGCGTCGAGTACCTGCTGCGCACGCAGGCCAGCCATGGTTTCTGGGACGAGCCGTACTTCACGGCGGTGGGGTTCCCTCGCGTGTTCTATCTGCGCTA
>NZ_JWMB01000096.1:0-1663 GCF_000812445.1 Cupriavidus sp. SHE
GGGTATTCGGAATAGCCGGTTGATGAAGGGAACTTCTAACCGGCTTCCGAAGGCGGTGTAGTGATGTTGATGGGAGGCTCCAAGAAGCGCTCCAAGAGCTTCCCTATAGGCACCCCCATGTCCACCATGGCGGGTGCCGCTCGTGCAAGGTCAGCGTCCGTAGGGACGCCATAGCCCATTGTGAAGGGCGATTCCCGGCGAGGCTTTTCCTTGCGCTTCATTCTGTGCTCGACCGAGAACAGCATCTTGGCCCGGAACATCTCGAACGACATGCTCCGTGCGGCCCTGTTCAGGTCTTTCATTTGCCGGTTCATCGACTCGGTGAAGGCATTGGTATTGCGCTTTCCGTCACCGAAGTAGGCGAAGATTTCCGCCTCCCAGTTGCTCATTGCCGTGGTCAGCGGCGCCCACTGGGGGCGCTCCTCCGGGGTCAGGCTGGAATGCCAGCGCCGGTACTCTTCCTTGGCGTCAGACTCGTTTTCCAGATTCCAGATGTTCAGGAACTCTTCCTTGAGACGGTAGGCGGCACCGAGTTCTGGGAACTGGTTGAGCCACGTATCGACCACCATGCGGTTCATGGGGTTGAGGTCATGCTCACGCATCAGCATCAGCTTTCGGTCGCCCTTGAGTGCCCGGCGCCGGTGCTGTGACAGTCCGGCCTTGATGCCCTTCCTGATCTTCTCCATGGCCTCATTGGCCATGCGCTGGATGTGGAACTTGTCCACCACGATGGCGGCATCAGGCATCAATGCCTTCGCCACCTCGCGGTAGGGGTTCCACATGTCCATGCACACAATCTCAATGTCTTTGCGGTCTTTGAGGCGTGACAGGTAGGCCGTGACCTGCGGCTTCGTGCGCGACTCCAACAGGTCGATGATGGTTTCCTCTTCGATATTGGTAAGCACGCAGCGGTAGGTGCGTTGCAGGTACAGCTCATCAATGCCCAGCACACGGGGCGCAGAAGGCTTGTAGCGGCCTTTCTGCGCCTCGGCATGGTCACGGAACAGCTTGCGGATGATCGCTTCATCCACGCCAACCTCGCGGCCCACGTCGCTATTGGTGCGACCCACAGCGGCCTTGATGATGTAGTCGGACAGCCGTTTGGTCATTCGGTGGCCCTCGGCCATCTCCGGCAAGGCCGGGCTGAACGTGCCATTGCAGGCCCGGCAGAGGAAGCGGCGCCGGATTAACCAGAGCGTGACCCAGCGTCCATGCAGCGGCAGGTCGCGCAACTTCATCTCCTTCTTGCCAAAGCGCACCACCTCGCCGTAAACCGCGCAGTTCGGGCAGATGACCGGATCAGGGTATTCCACTTGGAAGCTGTACTCGTTCTCTTCCTCGTGGAATCCCACGATCTTGGCCTTGAGAGGGTGCAGGATGTTGTCGGGCAGGGTTGTCAAGGCTTCATTACTCCGGTTCCAGAAGCCTTGCTGGCCTCATACGCCATGCGCTGCGCAAGGCGTTGATTGCACGCCGCAGCCAGTTCGGCCAGTTCTTTGTTGCTGGGCAGCATGCCGTTCGGCTCCAGCAGGCGGCGAGGCAATTCAGCCAGTGACGCCACCATGGCTTCTCGGTCAATGGCTTTAGCCCAAGGCACCGTTGGCTTGTTGTCGCGGTCGTAGGTCAGGGAGAACATCCAGCGGTCGTGCTTCCACCCATCGTC
>NZ_JWMB01000097.1:0-3442 GCF_000812445.1 Cupriavidus sp. SHE
AAACTTCTTGCAAATATGGTCGGAGCGATAGGATTCGAACCTACGACCCTCTGATCCCAAAGCAGAAGAAAAATAGCCTTGCAGGCCGCGCCAGATAACGGAAAGTGACATGTTTATTTCCAATATTTTGGGTGATTCAGACCCACGACAGCACGCGGGTTTCCGGGAAGCATCGAGCAGGATATTAGAAGGTTTTTCAACCTGCCTTGGGTAACTTTAGGCGCACTTCGCTGACTGGCACCGATCGAGATTTTACGTAGATCTCCGTGGTCTTCGAGTCCGCGTGCGCGGCGGCCACCTGAAGCTGCTCGATGCTGTATCCAGCACGTTCGGCATCCGTCAGCGCTTTGGCCCGGATGTCCTTCACGGTGTATCCAGCGTCTGCCAGCTTGGCGCGACCAGCCGCCCGCTTCCAGGCAGTGAGCAGGGCACTGGCGGCGTACGGCTGGCCCTCGATCGAGTGGATCACGAACTGGCTGCTCTTCACCTTGCCGAGCGCCTGTGCGCGCTTCAGCACCGCCTTGATCTGCGGTGTGATTGGCCAGTCGACCGCCTCGGCCGTGCTGTCTTCCGTCTTCGTGGGCACGAAGTGGATCACCTTGGCATCCCAGTCCACCCAGGATGAACCGCCGGCCGCGCCCGGGTCCGCCTTCCAGCGCAACAGCCGGATCTCGGTGGAGCGTTGAGCTGTCAGGTAGCACAGGTCGACGAAGCACTGCATCATCTCGCCGGCCGGCACCTTGCTGACGATCTCCTGGCCGTCCTTCGTCTTTCGCACGTAGCTGGCCAGTTTGGCTCGGATGGCGCTGAAGTGCGCGTCCGTGATGTAGACGTCCCGCGCCTTCGGCTTCTTCAGCTTGACCTCGCGGCATGGGTTGACGGCGATCAGCCGCTTGCCAATGCACCAGTCGAAGAAGCCGGACATGAATGAGCGCATCACGCGCTGCATGTGCAGCTTCCCGGTCCAATTCAGGCGCAGGAAGTCGACGACGTCGGCCGGGGCCACCGTGGCCAGGCGGAAGTCCTTGAAGGACTCGCCGGCATACCGGCCATAGGCGGGCCACGCCTTCTCCTTGTGCTGGGCCTTGTGCAGTCGCACGTACTCGGCGACCAGCGGCGCCATGTCACCGGTGCCAGCATTGGATTCGAAGTCGCCGATTTCGGCCTCCAGGCGCTTCAGCATCGTGCGCTGGCCATCTTCCACTCGGCACAGCCGGATCCACTTCTGGTCGCTCGGGCGCACCCAGTACCAGCTGCCGCCGCGCTCGTAGACCCGGCTCGGCATGCCAAGGTTCGTCTTCCGACGTCGAGCGTTCATGCGGCGCGTCCTGCAAACGTGACCTTGCGCAACGTCGGCCGGGCGGTTGGCGTGAGCGGCACCACCTCGGCATTGCCCACGCCAGCCTTCTTGGCTTCAAGCGCGCGGTAGGTCTCCCAGGTCATCATGACCCGGCCGTCGCCGCGGCGCAGCGGCTCAATCCGGAACGCGGCTTCGAGCCAGCGCGCCTGCGCGGACCAGCGCTTCTTGCCGGTCAGCTCCTGCAGGTCTTCTTCGGTCATCCATCCGGTCTTCATTTGTCGATCCCCCATAGGCTGCGGGTCAGTTTGATGATGCGTTGTGCTGCCGCTTCCACTGCGAATATTGGTTCTGAATAATTTGGGCTAAAGGCGCTGGAAGTCGATTACCCAGACGAACGGGTTGGTTTCCCACGCGCCGTTGCCGTTGATGCTCTCCCACAAATCCCAGAATGCGCCTCGGGCCGTTTCGCGGGCCTCGAACGTATCGGGCGCAGCCTTCCAGAAACTGGCCTGTGTGCCAGGCGAAACAGAAACCGGCTCGACGCCTTCCGCAAGTGCATCAACATCGCTGATGTCCTGCAGCCGCTCCACGCGCACGCCCGTGATCTCCAGTTGCAGACGACAGGCAGCGCGCGGCATGTGGATGCTGGGTCGCCATTGCCGGCGGATGCCGTCGGCCGAACGCTCCAGATCCGGCCCGAGCGGGTCGTCCAGGTAATCGGCACGATAGAAAACATCGCAGTCGGGCTCGTACGGGCCGAACGGGTGGTTGCTGTGCTGCCACGTCTCCCGTACCCACAGGCGGTCGCCGGGCATTCCGTAGGGGCAGTGCATTTCCTCGACATGCCCCCACCAGTTGCTGGCCGGATCGCATATATCACCGGTTTCCTCACCGCGCATGGGGCCGCTGACATACCAGTCGAGGCCCCGAGGCATCTTCCAGATCCGTCGCGTCTGAGTCTTCCTGCTGTCCAGAATGGCGCGCACCATGCCGCCGCTGAAGAGGATGGGGCGCTCTTTCACCATGGCAGCCCCTTCGCGGCCGCGCGGGCCTTGCGCTCGGCCAATTCGGCATTCAGCGCTGCAACAAGCTCAGCGGGCTTCCCTGCAAACTGTGCGAGATGGTTGGTGCAGAGGCTGAGAGACCAATCGGTCGCCGCGCGCCAGCACTTCGCGATTTGCACGCGCGTTGTGTTGTGCTTCACGCGTGCACCGGTGTAAGGCGGGCGCGGGCACAGCCGGCACGCGTTGCCGCAGGTGTCAGGCTTGACGCTGCGGAAGTGCGGGTACTTCGATGCCTCGATCGCAATCTGTTCGTTGGTCAGCGTGGCCACGGCCGCACGCAGCTCAGCGTAGCTCGAGTACTGTTGCTCCGGCAGCGCCACGTGGAACCATGTCTCGACGAAGCGGTTGCGGCTGCTTTCGCGGCGCATGTCCATCTGCACCCCGAGTCCTTCGGTGTCTTCGTAGCCATAGAAGGCCATGCCATTCGCGCCGTGGCCGTGCGCGGTCTCGCGCATGGTGAGTTCGTTAGGGATGATCATTCAGCGGTCTCCAGCACCAGCCCAGGCTGGCGCGTGCGCTCCAGCTGCAGGGCGATGTATTCAGGATTGAGTTCGGCGCCGAGCCACCGGCGGCCGAGCATTGATGCGGCAATCCCTGTCGAACCGCTGCCCATGAATGGGTCCACTATCAAGCCGCCCGGCGGCACGGAATAGGCGATCAGCGGCGCGAGAATCCCGAGCGGCTTTTGCGTGGGGTGAAGCGCGCGACCGTGCTCGTTTGGCACATCGATGACGCTGCGCATCAGGCGGGGTCCGCCATCTTGGGACACGTAATGGCCGGCATCAATGTGACCGGTGTGCGTCGGGCGAGTCTTGCGGCGCACCACCTTAGGTCGTGCGTCCATCGTGTACTGCGTCTCGCGGTATAGGTCAGCCCATCGGCCGCGGTAGAACTGCACGGCGTGTTCGTGCACACGCCGGAACCTGTCGTTGTGAAAGCCGGTGCCATTCTGCTTTTGCCAGACGATGTCCTGCGCGTAACGGAAGCCAGCGGCCTCCATTTCGCCGAAGACCGTGGCGAGGAACCGCATACTGCCGAACACCCAAATACAGGCAGTCGGCTTCAACACGCGCGCAAC
>NZ_JWMB01000098.1:0-1099 GCF_000812445.1 Cupriavidus sp. SHE
CTGGATCAGAGCAGGGTCGATCCCAAGCACGCCTTTGTAGTGATCAAACACGGCTTGAAGATGACCGGCATGCCAGCATGGGGCGATGATCACGACGACGAGACAATCTGGGATCTCGTCGCGTTTCTCCAGAAGCTTCCCGCCTTGACGTCCACTCAGTACCGGAACTTGTTCGATCGGTCGTCTAGCGACAACGATGAGTATTTCGGTGGTGAGTTCGCGGGGCCCGGTGAGGCGGGCTCCCGTCAGCCCGCGGCGCAGGCATCCGCCCCATCAGGAACAGCGAATAAGAGAAGCTCCGCAGAGAAGGTCCATGACTCAGGGCAACATTGATTGTTTCGCACGCACTCCCACAAGTACCTGCTGGGGAAACCGAAAAAAGTGGCATTCTGAAGAACTCGGTCCACAGATGAGGCTGACGCAATCATTGGCATAATCGGCATATGAAATCGCCCGCGATGCCCGCGTACGATAGGGATTCCAAGGCTGCCGTGTCTATTTTCGTCTCTTTATCTTCTTATTACGCTTGCGCGTTGTGTTGCTGGGGTTGCGCGTTCGCGAGGCGGCACCATACCGGCGCATCACATACCAGGCGAAGAGTCCAAGCATAGCCAAGATGGCGGCCAACGCGAAGAGGACGACAACCGCAACGTCATGTGGCAACTCTAAAGGGGGGCGGTGCACGACAGTATTTAATTGAGTTTTGGCCGATCGGGAACTCTGTGCAATGGCAACCCGAATCGAATAGCTAGATATTAACGGGCCATGCCAGATGGAAGTGCACGGCCGGTGGAAGCAACCGTGCGCCTTGGGTTGGAAGGCTACTTGCGCTGCATGTCGACAACAGTCGCTGTACCGTCCACCTTGTCGAAGGTCACCGACACCGCGTCACCCACTTTGAATTTTGTAAGCCAGCTGCGATCTTTGACCGGAAACGCCATCGTCATTCCGGGCATACCCAGATTCTCGATTGGACCGTGCTTAAGCGTAACTTTCCCCGCTTGCGTGACCTTGCCCCTGTTCCACGAATCCCATAACCGAGGGAATTAGGCAGCCCGGTGTTGCTGAGCTGCGGACCAGTTTTTCTCGAACGTCATGG
>NZ_JWMB01000099.1:0-2565 GCF_000812445.1 Cupriavidus sp. SHE
GTAAGCGGTCTTTTAAGGGCGCCCCTTGCGGCCGCCGGCGGTATCCGCTAGACGGTTGAGGGCTTGAGCCTCCAGGGCAGCAGAGCCTCGTAGTCGTCGGCGGTCTGTGCGTGTGGCAACGCCTTGAACAAGGCAACGAGATACTGATACGGATCGACGTCGTTGGCCTTGCAGGTTTCCACCAGCGAGTAAAGACTTGCGCTAGCGTTGGCACCGGCCACGGTGTCGCAGAAGAGGAAGTTTCTCCGTCCGATCACGAATGGCCTAATCGCGTTCTCGCAGGGATTGTTCGAGATCGGCCAGGTTCCGTTCTCGATGTAGCGCACGAGCTTTGGCCACTGCCCATGCAGGTAGTGCAGCGCCTTGCCGAACAGGCTTTGCGGCAGCACGGTATGCAGATGTTGCAGCAGCATCGTTTCGATCTCGGCCAGCAGCGGCTGGCTTTGTTCGGCGCGAACCTGCTGCCGTTGTTCCGGCTTCATCTTGAGCGTGTGGCTTTCGATGGCAAACAGCTTGCCGATGCGCTGCAGGAATCCGGTGACCGGGTGGTCGGGGCGCTTGTCCTTGGGCAAGGCTTGCTCCGCCTCGACCAGGTAGCGGCGCGCGTGTGCCCAGCATCCGAGATGCACCAACTGATAGGTGTTTGCGACGTCGTCGTATGGTGCATAGCCGTCGGTCATCAACACCGCCCCAGGCTTGATGCCGGCATAGAGAGCCGTAGCCTGCTTTGTCTCGCGTGTCGGGCTATAGGCAAACAACCGTACCGGCGGCCCTGTGCCATTCATCTGCGCCCATAGGAAGCTCTTTCTCTGGGCAGGCCTGCCGGGCTCCTTGAGCACCTGTACCGTTGTCTCGTCACCGTACACGACGTCTGCTTCCAGCAGATGGTCACGCAGCAGGTTGATGATTGGCTGCACCGCCTGGCCTACTCGCACTATGCTTGCGGCCAGGGTGCCGCGAGAGAGGTCCCCGCCGAAGCGATGCAGCAGCGCTGCCTGGCGGTACAGCGGCAGGCCATCCTGATACTTCGAGGTGATGCACCAGGCCAGCGCCGATTCGGTAAGGAGTCCCTTGGGAATAATGCGCGCCGGTGCCGGCGTCGTCTTGATGCCGCCGTCGCAGCATGGGCAGGCGTACTTGACCCGCTGGTGCTGGATCACGCGGACCTGCTGCGGCACGATGTCGAGCTGTTCGCTGACCTCGACGCCAATCTCGACCAGAGCCTGGCCATCGAGGGGGCAGACGCGTTCCGATTCGGGTAGTTCGTGACGAACCTCGACACGGGGCAGCGCCGGGTCGAGCGGCTTGCGGCCGCGCTTCTTGCGTTTGTGTCCGGCCACTTCGGTCTCGGGCGTACCTTCTTCTTCCTGCGCCGGCTGCGCGGCCGCCGTCGCCAAGGCCTCGGCCTCATTGAGGAACAAGTCCTTCTGCTCCGAGCCTCGCGCCTCGCTCTTTGCGGCGAACAGCTTACGCTGAAACGCCTTGAGCTGTTCCAAGAGCAGGTCTCGCTGGACCGTCATCACACGCAGTTCGCCCTTGATTGCCTCGCGTTCCGCGAGTATTGCCTTGAGCTCGCGCTCGGCGTCTCGCAACAGTTGCAGCTCGGCGGCGGTAACGGTGACGGGCGTGGATGGCATGGCGGGTTAGACCGCTGCCGCCAAACAGCGTTCACGCAGCGCGATGGTATTCTCGGTGCGGGTGCCGGCGCATCGCCTCGATGTCGATTCCCTCGAGCAGCCAGTGCAACTGTTCGACCGTCAGCGTAGCCACAGCCGCCTCGCGTGGCCAGGCAAACCGGTCCGCCTCCAATCGCTTCAACAATAGCCAGAAGCCGTTGCGATCCCACCCGAGAATCTTGATGCGATCGGCCCGCTGGTTACGGAACACAAATACAGCCGATGCAAACGGATCCAGCCCGAGCGTCTGCTCGACCAGCAGTGCCAGGCCGTTGATGTTCTTACGGAAGTCCACTGCGTCGCGATGCAGATACACCCGCAGCTCAGCGTCGAGCCGAAACATCAACGGTCTCCACTCAGTGCTTCGATCATTGCCTTTACGAGCCCAACGTCTCGCTCGCTGCATTCGAGCTCAAGTGATACACCGTTGGGCAGCTTTGCGCTCAAGAGCGCCAGCGGTTGCGCTTGCCGCGGTGGCGGATCGCCAGTCGCTGATGCCGCTTCGTGACGCGGCACCGCAACCTTTGCAAGTGTCTCGATTGGCCGCGAATCCTGAACCTCCTGGACAACCGGCACGAATGCCGGCAACGCACCTCGCGCCTGCACTGAATCTCGGTAGTCCCGAATCCATTTGCGCAACTGGTTAGCGTTGATACCGGCCTTGAGCGCCGTGCCCGAGACCGATGCTCCCGATTGAAGACAGAACTCAATCAGACGCCGCTTGGCCGCTGGCTCGTAGTCGCGCTTCCCATTGGAGCGGACTCGCACCGCCTGCAGCGGAAATAGGTCAATCTCGTCTTGGATCATGTTTGCGTCCGCAAAGTCTTTGCGGACGCTAGCCTGCCAACGTTCAGCCTTCAATACCAGACGTCGTCAATTGAGCGCTTAC
>NZ_JWMB01000100.1:0-2651 GCF_000812445.1 Cupriavidus sp. SHE
TGCGTTTTCCGCGCCAAACTGGACACCCATTCCACGGCAAACTGGACACTGATTCCACGGCAATCTGGACGGCCATTCCAGCGCAAACTGGACACTGATTCCGCCTCAAACTGGACAGTTTGAGGCGGCCAAGAAGGGCGTAGCAACGCGGGATAACCGTGGCACTCTGGCAGATTTTTCCGGGGTGTCAGTTGGCCAACAAGAGGTTATCCATGCGTAAAATCCAAGAAGTATTGCGGCTGTATTTCGGCCACAGCCGATCGAAGCGAGAAATCGCTCGCATCATTGGCGTCTCGCCGACCACCGTGTCCGATTACTTGGCACGTGCCAAGTTGGCGGGCCTGAGTTATCCGCTGCCGTCGGAGTTGGACGAACCGTCCCTGGAACGGCTGCTGTTCCCGCCCAGCGAGCCGTCTTCGGTGCAGCGACCAGCGCCGGACTGGCTGCGCGTCCACAACGAACTGCGCGGCAAGGGCGTGACACTGGAATTGCTGTGGCAGGAGTACAAGGCCGGGCAGGAGGACGGCTTCCAGTACAGCGCCTTCTGCGACCACTACCGGCGCTGGCGCCAGCGGCTGTCGCTGTCGATGCGCCAGACCCACACGCCGGGAGAGAAGCTGTTCATCGACTACGCCGGCCAGACGGTGGCCGTGACGGACGGTGCTACTGGCGAGATCAAGCAGGCCCAGATCTTCGTTGCCGTTCTGGGCGCGTCGAACTACACCTACATCGAGGCGACCTGGTCCCAACAACTGCCCGACTGGATCGCCAGCCATGTGCGTGCCCTGAACTTCTTCGGCGGTTGCACCGAGTTGTGGGTGCCGGACAATCTGCGCAGCGGCGTGACCAAGGCGTCGCGCTACGAGCCGGACCTTAACCCGACCTATCAGGACCTTGCCAACCACTACGGCGTGGCTGTGCTGCCGGCCCGCGTACGCCGCCCCAAGGACAAATCGAAAGTGGAGAATGCGGTGTTGGTGATGTCGCGCTGGGTGCTGGCGCGCCTGCGCCATCAGCGCTTCTTCAGCCTTGGCGAACTGAACCGCGAGATGCGTGCCCTGCTGACCGCCCTGAACCAACGCCCGTTCAAGAAGCTGCCCGGCAGCCGCGCCAGCGCCTTCGCCGAAATGGATCAACCAGCCTTGCGCCCCTTGCCAGCACAGCCCTATGAGTACGCCGAGTGGAAGCTTGCCCGAGTCGGCGTTGACTACCACGTCGAGGTCGACGGTCACTACTACTCGGTTCCTTACCAACACGCACGCGAGCAGGTCGATGTGCGCGTCACCGGAGCGACGGTCGAGATCTTCCGACACGGCCAGCGGCTGGCCAGTCATGCCCACTGCGCCTTCAAGGGCCGGCACACGACGGTTGACATGCATATGCCGCGGACCCACCGCGAGGTCGCAGGCTGGAGCGCGGAGAAACTGACCAGCCGGGCTACTGCCATCGGCCCCCGCTGCACCACGCTGGTCGAACGCTTGTTGCACCAGCGGCGCCATCCGCAGCAGGCGTTCCGCAGTTGCCTGGGTGTGCTTCGGCTGGGACAGGAGTTCGGCAACGCGCGCCTCGAAGCGGCCTGCGCGCATGCACTCAAACTCAACGCCGTGAGTTGGAAGAGCCTGCAATCGATCCTCAAGAATAGCCTGGACTTGCAGACCCCGCCGGGCGCGCAACGCACGCTCGACCTGCCGGAGCACGAGAACCTGCGCGGCGCCCACTACTACCAATCGAACTCCATCCTGCACTGAAGCGCGAACGAAAGGAAAATGATGCTGCACCATCCCACCTACGACAAGCTGAACAAGCTGCGCCTGTTCGGCATGGCGCGCGCCTTGCACGATCAGGGCAGCCTGGACCTTGATCACCTCGGCTTCGAAGAGCGCCTCGGCCTGCTGGTTGACCGTGAGGCAACCGAGCGTGATGGGCGGCAGTTGGCTTTGCGCCTAGTGCGCGCCAAGCTCAAGCCGAATACGGTTGCCGAAGACACCGACTACCGCCACGCACGAGGACTGGACAAGCCATTGTTCCAGCGCCTGCTGGCCGGGCAGTGGCTGTCTGAGAAGCAGAACGTGCTGCTGACCGGCCCGACGGGCGTGGGCAAGACTTGGCTCGCTTGCGCGCTGGCCCACCAAGCGTGCCGTCAGGGCTACAGCGCCTACTACGTGCGCTTGCCGCGCCTGCTCGACGAACTGAGCATCGGCCGAGCCGACGGCCGTTACACCAAATTGCTCAAGCAGTTGGCCAGAATTGACGCCTTGGTGATCGACGACTGGGGTCTGGCTGTCCTCGACGATGTGCACCGCCGCGATCTACTGGAGGTGCTCGACGACCGCCACGGCGCCCGCTCGACCATCGTCACCAGCCAATTGCCGATCGATCACTGGCACGCCGCCATCGGCGATGCCACATTGGCCGACGCGATCCTCGACCGGCTCGTCCATAACGCGCATCAGCTCACGTTGAAAGGTGATTCCATGCGAAAAATGCGCGCCCGTTTGACAGCGCAGACTGACCAGGAGTAAAAACCGAACATCGACCCCGCGTCGCTGCGCCCGTAGTGTCCAGTTTGGCCTGGAACGCGTGTCCAGTTTGCGTTGGAACAGGTGCCCAGTTTGCGGCGGAGCGGGTGTCCAGGTTCGGCGGAATACGCA